>NZ_QAIU01000561.1:7016-11217 GCF_003061205.1 Pseudomonas sp. HMWF006 | reverse complement strand
CCACTGGCGCTGTGGAACTGGTGCGCGACCTGCACTCGCGTGGTTATCGCCTCGGCATCCTCACCCGGAACGCGCGCGAGTTGGCGCATGTGACGCTTGAGGCGATTGGTCTTGCCGACTGCTTCGCGGCGGAGGATGTACTGGGTCGCGACGAGGCGCCGCCGAAGCCGCATCCGGGTGGTTTGCTGAAGCTGGCAGACGCCTGGAAAGTGCCTGCCAGCAAGATGGTCATGGTCGGTGATTACCGCTTTGACCTGGATTGCGGCAGGGCCGCCGGGGCGCGGACGGTGCTGGTGAATCTGCCGGATAACCCGTGGCCGGAATTGACCGACTGGCATGCGCAGGATTGTGTCGAGTTGCGGCGGATGCTTCTGGCCTGAAATCCTGGGTGCTTAGCGGGCCTCATCGCGAGCAGGCTCACTCCTGCAATCGGAATGCGTTCCCCTGCAGGCGTGAGCCTGGTCGCGATGGCGTCAGATCAATCAGCACAAAACTTATTCGAACAACGCCTTCTGCCCCTCCGGCGAGGTCAACATTCCATCGCCGTTATGCCCAACCCCGGGCACTTCAACCAGCCGCTGATTCACCCCTTCCGGATGGCGCCGCAGCAGATAGCCGAAAAACAACTTGCCGCGCTCCAGGCGATAAGCCCCTTGCGCCTCGGCTTCGCACCCCTTGTCCAGCGCCGGATGCTGCGGATCAATGTCCTGCTGGCCGAGCAGATACGTCACTTCACGCTTGATGTAACTGCTTTCAAGCTGCAGCGGCGTTTGCCCACCGGCGTACACCGGCATGTCTGACAGACCGTATTTCCAGCGATTGAAGCCCACGCACTTGGCATGATCGAACGCCACCGGCCGCTGTTCATTGAAATACGCATACGACGAAGGATTGGCAACCACGTAGCGCAAGCGGATGCCGTTGGCCTTCAGCGCAGGCTGGTCTTTGGCGAGCAGGGCATACCGCTGCACCACCTGGCCGCCGCCGGAATGGCCGAACATCACGATCTGCTTCACGTCCGGGAACTGTTTGCGGTCAGCGAGGCGGGCGACGATTTCATCGAGTGCGGCATAGGCGCTCAACGGATTCGGGCCTGTGGATAACCCGCCGCCCATCCACTCGTTACCCTTCCAGCGCAACAACGTCGCGGGCAACGAATACAGGGCCACATCACTTTCGTTGAGAAACTGCGGGGCGATCACCAGCGTGTGCGCGGTTTGCCCCGCCAGCTCGGTCGCGCGCTCGGCGCTTTTGCGATAGGTCTCGGCGTTGCGCAAGCGACCATGAATGACGATCAGCACACGCTCGATCTTCTCCGGCGCAGGGCCGATGCCCACCGCCATTTCCCCGGCCTTGAGTTGCAGGCGACCGGGGCTGATGGCATCGACGCCGGCCGCGTGCGCTGTGCTGCCAATGATCAGTAATGCCAAAAGCCATTTATGCATTTACAGGTTTTTCGCTGCGAAGGTGTCGCACTGGCCGACCTGGCCCTGCGCGAATCCGGTTTTGAACCAGCGCACCCTTTGCGCCGACGTACCGTGAGTGAACGAGTCCGGCACCACACGGCCCTGACCCTGTTGCTGCAGGCGATCATCACCGATGGCGTTGGCCGCGTTCAAGGCTTCCTCGATGTCGCCGGGCTCCAGCCAGTTCAAACGTTTTTGCGCGTTATACGCCCAGACTCCGGCCAGGCAGTCGGCTTGCAGCTCCTGGCGCACCAGTAAACCGCCGGCACCTTCCATCTGCCGGCCCTGCTGACGGGCTGTCTGAATTTTCGCCGAGACGCCAAGAAGCGTCTGCACATGGTGTCCGACTTCGTGAGCGATGACGTAGGCCTGGGCGAAGTCGCCGGCGGCCTTGAAGCGTTGCGCCATTTCCTGGAAGAACGCCATGTCGAGATAGACCTTCTGATCGGCCGGGCAATAGAACGGGCCGGTGGCGGAGGTTGCCAGGCCGCAGGCGGAGTTGACCCGATTGCTGAACAGCACCAGGGTCGGGTCCTTATATTGCCGACCGGCCTGTTGGAAAATCGCGCCCCAGGTGTCTTCGGTATCGCCGAGGATCGAGCGCACGAACTCGGCCTGTTCGTCATTCGCCGGAGGCGCCTGCCGGGTCTGTGAGGAGGGTGCCGTTTGCTGGCCCGTTTGCCCGGTAAGCTGGCCGAGGATCTGCAACGGGTCCTGACCGGTGATCCAGCCGATGCCGACGATCAGCAGAATGGCCCCGAGGCTCAGGCCTTTGCCGCCACCAAAACCCATGCCGCCGCCACCGCCGGCATCATCACCACGGGCATCGACGACGTTGTCACTGCGTCGGCCTTTTTTCCATAGCATGTGGGAATCCTCTTTTTTCCGGTGGAGAGCTTCGGGGGTGATGAACGCTTCGTGGTGAAGAACGTTACGTGGTGTTGAGTGTTGCTGGTGTGTGAGTGTGGCGCCAGTCCGGCTATCCGTCTATTCGTGCACACGCGGGCCTGTGTATGACGAGCTGGCACGGGAGTAATTCAATCCGGACGCTGGCATCGCTGCAAATAGTTCGGGCGATGCCAATCGACTCATAAGTTCCAGATTTCTTATTCCTTTGCATATATTTTAGAATCAGCAAAATTTCATTGGGATGTCATCATGGCCGGCAGTCAGATCGAACGGGTTTTCAGCGTGCTGGAAAGTCTTACCGGCGAGCCCCGCGGGTTGCCGCTGCAGACGTTGTCCGAGCAGATCGACATCCCGAAAAGTGCCACGCACCGTTTGCTCGCCGAACTGGTGCGCCTGGGGTATGTGCGGCAGAACCCCGAGACCCTGCGCTATCACTTGTCGACCAGACTGGTTGCGATGGGCTTTCGCCACCTCTCCAGCAGCGGTGCCGACATTGTGCAGCCGGTGCTGGATCGGCTCGCTCAGGAAACCGGTGAGCTGGTGCGTCTGGGTGTCATCGACGGTGAACGTCAGACCTGGATCGCCAAGGCGCAGGGCGCGCGCACCGGTCTGCGTTACGACCCTGACATGGGCCGTGACGCGCCACTGTTCTACACCGCATCCGGCCACGCCTGGCTTGCGAGCATGAGTGATGCCGAGGCCTTGTCGCGGGTTGAACGGCAGGCCGCGCAGGTGCCCGTGGATATCGGGCCGAATGCGCCACGTTCCAATATCGAATTGCTCGAGCGTCTGCGGCTGACGCGCGAGCAGGGCTATGCCTGCGTCGAGGAGAGTTCGGCAGTGGGCACTTCGGCGATTGCCGCCGTGGTGCGGCATCCCGCGGATGCTCGGGTGATCGGCGTGTTGAGCATTGCCGGGCCGAGTGCGCGGATGCCCGGGGCAAGGTTGCATGAGCTGGCGCCGCTGCTGTTGAAGTTCACCGAGGAGTTGTCGGCAGCCAGCCTGGCCTCGGAACTGTTCATCTGACGACAAAGCGAACCCATCCCCTGTAGGCGCTGTCGAGTTAAACGCGAGATCAGGATCAAAGATCGCAGTGGTGCCGGCGCCTAAAGAGATATCGTGCAAAGCTGTGCGCTGTTCGCACACTTTTATGGTTGAAGGCTGTCGGAATCTGGAACCGGGTTCTAGATTGTTGCTTGAGGCTTTTCCTCAGTGTGTTTTTCTTCAGAGATCGCCAATGACCGTCAGCACCCCGCTTTCCGGAGTCAACCAGCCCTTTAAAGGGATCTTGCTGATTGTGGTGGCGACCTTCCTGTTCTCCAGCCATGACGCGTTGTCGAAATACCTGTCAGGTTTCTATCCGATCGTGATGGTGGTGTGGGCACGGTATGTGGTGCACACCTTGCTGATGGCGGGGATTTTTCTGCCGCAGTCCGGGTTGCGGGTGCTGCGCACGAAAAAGCCGTTATGGCAGCTGGCACGCGCGCTTTGCCTGCTCGGTACCAGTCTGTTTTTCACCACGGCGCTGCTGTACATCCCGCTTGCCGAGGCCACGGCGGTTAACTTTCTGGCGCCGGTACTGGTGACGGCCTTGTCGGTACCGCTGCTGAAAGAGCGGGTGACGCGTGGCCAGTGGATCGCGGTGATTTGTGGTTTTATCGGCGTGCTGATCATTGTTCACCCCGGCGGCGAACTGTTCACGCCGGCAGTGTTGCTGCCGTTCTGTTCGGCGCTGTTTTTCTGCTTTTACCAACTGCTGACCCGCAAACTCGCCGAAGTGGACAGCCCGACCACCAGCAACTTCTTTGCCGGGCTCTGTAACACTT
>NZ_QAIU01000561.1:5807-7006 GCF_003061205.1 Pseudomonas sp. HMWF006 | reverse complement strand
GCAGGTGCCGACGTTGACCCACGCCGGGCTGATGCTCGCGCTGGGCAGTTGCGGGATGACGGCGCATCTGTTTCTGACCCAGGCTTTCCGCCATGCCGCACCGGCATTGCTGGCGCCGTTCGGTTATTGCCAGATCGTGTTTGCGGGATTGTTGGGCTGGCTGCTGTTCAATCACACACCGAGCCTGTTGACGGTGATCGGGATCGCGGTGATCTGTTGCAGCGGACTGGCGGCGGCGTGGCAGCAAAGCCGCCGCTGATGAATGACAAAAAAACTTGTAGGAGCGAGCCTGCTCGCGATAGCGGTGCACCAGTCGATAAAGATGTTGACTGACACAAAGCCATCGCTAGCAGGCTCGCTCCTACGGGGGTATCTGGTGCAGGCGTTTTATTCGGTGAGGGTTGGGATCTTGCGCGGTGCCATGAAGTACATCCACGTCAGCGCGATGAAATACATCGCCGGAATCAGGGTGAACAGCACGGTGTAGTTGTTATTCGTGACGGTGAGGATGTGCCCGACGATCTGGGTCATGAACATCCCGCCAATCGCCGCGCACATGCCGCCGAACCCGAACACCGTGCTCATCATGTGCTTGGGCGTGTAATCCATCACCAGGCTCCAGATGTTTGCGGTCCAGGCCTGATGCGCACCGATGGCCAGGGAAATCGCCGCCACCGCCACCCACAGATTGCTCGAACCGGCGGCCATGATCACGCCGATGATGCAGCAGGCAAACAGGAACATCGACAGCAGCCGCGCCTTGATCGAATTCATCCCGCGACCGATCAGGAACGACGACAGGATGCCGCCACCGACGCTGCCGAAGTCGGCCGTGACGTAGATGATGATCAGTGGAATACCCATCTGGGTCACGTTGATGCCCAGATTGTATTGCTGATTGAGAAACGGTGGCAGCCAGTACAGGTAGAACCAGAACACCGGAGCGGTCAGCGAGTAGGCGAGGGCGAAGGCCCAGGTGCCGCGCATGCGCAGGATTTTCGAGAACGGCACACGGGCCTGTTCCGGTTCGACCTCCTGCTGGATGTAATCGAGTTCGGATTGCTTCACGCTCGGATGATCTTCCGGGTTGAAATACTTCAAGCCCCAGAACAGCAACCAGATCGCGCCCAGCGCCGCCATGCACAGAAACGCAGCCTGCCAGCCCCACACGTGGAGGATCAGTGGCAGCAGCATCGGCG
>NZ_QAIU01000561.1:0-5797 GCF_003061205.1 Pseudomonas sp. HMWF006 | reverse complement strand
GCTTCGGTCAGCCCGAGGATGAACCGGCAGACCATGAAGCCAACGGCAGAAGTCGCCAGGCCGTGGGCGCCGGTGGCCAGGCTCCAGAGCAGCACGGCGCAGAAGAACACACGCTTGACGCCGACCCGGTCGATCAGCCGGCCTTGCAGGACGAAGCCGATGGCGTAGCCGACCTGAAACCAGAAGTTGATGTTGGCGTAGTCCATCGCCGTCCAGCTCATTTCCTTGGCGAGGATCGGCTGCATGACACCGAGGGCGGCGCGGTCGATGTAGTTCAGGGTGGTGGCGAAAAAGACCAGGGCCAGCATGCCCCAGCGGGTCTTGCCGACAGCCATGGCGCCGCGGATCTTGTCGCCGATGCCACCCGTGGCAGTGCTCATGGCCGGGGCCATGCGGGAAGTCTGTGAAGGAATCATGTGTTCCACCCGTTTTTGGATTTGTTATTTGGTGTGCTTTTTTTTTGCACGCTGCGACCGGTGGTTCAGATCCGGACTCAATGTGCAGCCGATGTTGGGCAGTGGACGAAAAATCGTCAATTCGCCAAACCGCCATTGTGTTCGATAATCGCACGCAAAACTAACCGGGTAGTACACTTTAAATTGCTGCCGAAAAGGATGCAGCCAATAATTTCCCCCAATATAAAAACCATCCTGCGCAGGAGCCCCCGAAGGCTGCGATCTTTGCTTTTGAGGATCAAGGAATCGCGACCTTCGGCAGCACCTGCACAAAGAACGGCGCAGTCCGGGAGTTGAAACATGCAGCGTTCGATAGCCACCGTTTCCTTGAGCGGTACCCTGCCGGAAAAGCTCGAAGCCATTGCCGCCGCCGGATTCGACGGCGTGGAGATTTTCGAAAACGATCTGCTGTATTACGACGGCAGCCCGCGGGAAATCCGGCAGATGTGCGCCGATCTCGGCATCGCCATCACCTTGTTTCAGCCGTTCCGCGATTTCGAGGGCTGCCGCCGGGATCGGCTGGCGCGCAACCTGGAACGGGCCGAACGCAAGTTCGACCTGATGCAGGAACTGGGCACCGATCTGGTATTGGTGTGCAGCAACGCCTCGGCCGACAGCGTCGGCGATCAGCAGACACTCGTCGACGACCTGCGCCTGCTGGCTGAACACGCCGGCGCGCGTGGCTTGCGCATCGGTTACGAGGCGCTGGCCTGGGGGCGTCACGTCAATACGTATCAACAGGTCTGGGACATCGTGCGTCAGGCCGATCACCCGAGCCTCGGCGTGCTGCTCGACAGTTTTCATACCCTGTCGCTGAAGGGCGATCCCCGCGCGATTGCCGACATTCCCGGCGACAAGATCTTCTTTGTGCAAATGGCTGACGCGCCGATCCTCGCGATGGATGTCCTGGAGTGGAGCCGGCACTTCCGCTGCTTCCCCGGACAGGGCGAATTCGATCTGCCGGGTTTCCTCGCGCCGATTATCCAGAGTGGTTATACCGGGCCGTTGTCGCTGGAAATCTTCAATGACGGCTTCCGCGCCGCGCCGCCACGGGCCAATGCCGCAGACGGTTTGCGTTCCTTGCTGTATCTGGAAGAAAAGACCCGCCAGCGTCTGGAGCAGGATGCGGCACCAGCGGCCAACCGCGAGATTCTGTTCGAAACGCCGAAGGCCAGCGAGTACAACGGCATCGAGTTTCTCGAGTTCGCGGTGGACGAAGCACTCGGTGCCAAACTGACCCACTGGCTGGAACGCCTCGGTTTCGCCAAGGCCGGGCAGCACCGTTCCAAGAGCGTCAGCCTGCTGCGTCAGGGCGATATCAACCTGATCCTCAATGCCGAGCCGTATTCATTCGGCCACAGCTTTTTTGAGGCCCATGGTCCGTCGCTGTGCGCCACCGCCGTCCGGGTCAAGGACAGCGCCAGTGCGCTGGCGCGTGCTGTCGCCTACAAGGGGCAGCCCTATCGCGGACTGGTCGGCCCCAACGAACTGGAACTGGCCGCCGTGCGTGCTCCGGACGGCAGCCTGATTTATCTGGTGGATGAAGCGGCGGATGTCTATGGCACGGATTTCAACCTGCTGCCGGACGCCCGGGCCCGCGGCGGTCTCAAGCGCATCGACCACATGGCCATGGCGCTGCCGGCGGACAGCCTCGACAGTTGGGTGCTGTTCTACAAGAGCCTGCTGGATTTCGAGGCCGATGACGAAGTGGTGCTGCCTGATCCCTACGGCCTGGTGAAGAGCCGCGCGCTGCGCAGCCGTGACAGTTCGATTCGTCTGCCGCTGAATATCTCGGAGAATCGCAATACCGCCATCTCCCACGCCCTGTCGAGTTATCGCGGCTCCGGTGTGCATCACATCGCTTTCGATTGTGACGATATCTTCGCCGAAGTCAGTCGCGCCAAAGAGGCCGGCGTACCGTTACTGGACATTCCCCTCAACTATTACGACGACCTCGCCGCCCGCTTTGATTTCGATGACGAGTTCCTCAGCGAACTGGCGTACTACAACGTGCTTTACGATCGCGATGCTCAGGGCGGTGAGCTGTTTCACGTGTACACCGAGCCTTTCGAAGGGCGGTTCTTCTTCGAGATCATCCAGCGCAAGAATGGCTATGCCGGTTATGGCGCGGCGAACGTCGCGGTGCGTCTGGCGGCGATGGCCAAATCACGCAGCGGCGCAGTCCGTCAGGCGAAGTTGTAGGAAATTCGTAAGCGCGGGATTAAACGCGGGCCTCGCGGCTTCCTTCACTGGGCTGCGCGGCCCATAATCGCCGCCTGTGCAGTGATGGCCGTGAGCCCGCAATGACGATGAATACAGAACTTTCCGCAGCTGCTGTCGGCTCCGCCGAAGAGCCGCGCAAGAGTCGCAAAAACAATCCGGAAAAGACCCGCGAGAACATCTTGCAGGAGGCGATCGTCGAGTTCGTCCAGCAAGGCTTGTCCGGCGCCCGCGTCGATGCGATCGCCGAGCGCATCCATACCTCCAAACGCATGATCTATTACTACTTCGGCAGTAAGGAGCAGCTGTACGTCGAGGTGCTGGAGAAGCTTTACGGCGATATCCGCAACACTGAAAACCGCCTGCACCTGGCCGAGCTGCCGCCGGTGGTAGCGATTCGGCGGCTGGTGGAATTCACGTTCGACCATCACGATCACAACGTCGATTTCGTGCGGATCGTCTGCATCGAAAATATCCACAACGCCGAATTCGTGAAGCGTTCCGACGCGATCAAGGCGATGAACAACACCATCCTCGATTCGCTGGGCGAGATTCTGCGCCGTGGCGCCGAGGAGGGCGTGTTCCGCAAAGGGCTCAATGCGCTGGATGTGCATCTGCTGATCAGTTCGTTCTGCTTCTATCGCGTCTCGAACCGGCACACGTTTGGTGAGATCTTTCAGATCGATCTGCCGGATGAAGCTATCAAACAACGGCATCGCGAGATGATTTGCGAGTCGGTTCTGCGCTACCTGCAAACCTGACGTAATCCCCTTGTCGGAGTGAGCCTGCTCGCGATAGCGGTGTGTCAGGCAACTAATGTGTTGGCTGAAAGGACGCCATCGCGAGCAGGCTCACTCCCACAGGGAAGCAAGTTGCTTCAGCCATTCATGCTTTGAAAATGCGCGAGCATTCGCTGCGCATCCGGCACCACACCGCTGAACAATTCAAACGCCTTCACTGCCTGAAATACCGCCATGTTGCCGCCATCCAGCGTGCGGCACCCCAGCGCGCGGGCGTTGCGCAGCAATTCGGTTTCCAGCGGAAAGTACACGATCTCCGCCACCCACAACGCCTTGCGCAACAGCTCCACCGGCACCGGCATGCCCGGCAGTTTGGCCATGCCCATCGGAGTGGTGTTCACCAGCCCGTCAGCCTGCTCTAGCGTCCCCGGCAGATCCTGCCCGGCCACGGCCCGACCAGCGCCGAAATGCTCGTTGAGGTTATTGGCCAGGCACTCGGCGCGTTCCTTGTCGACGTCGAAAATGCTCAGGCGCTGTACGCCCTCGCTCAGCAGGGCATGGGCCACTGCGGCGCCGGCACCTCCGGCGCCCATTTGCACCACGCGTTCACGGGCGGCGTCCTTCAAGCCTCGGCGAAAGCCTTCGGCAAAGCCCAGGCAATCGGTGTTGTGGCCGACCCGTTTGCCGTCCTTCAGCACAACGGTATTCACCGCGCCGATGCCCCGGGCTTCCGGCGACAACTCATCGAGCAGCGGGATAATCGCCTGCTTGCACGGGAAGGTGATGTTCAGCCCGGTATAGTTCATCCGCTCGGCCGCCAGCAGCAGTTCGGGCAGGGCGTTGCTGTCGATATGCAACTGGTCGAGGTCGATCAACCGGTAGAGATAACGCAAGCCTTGCGCATCGCCCTCATGCTCATGCAGCGCGGGGGTACGCGAGGCCTGGATGCCCGCACCGATCAGTCCGGCCAGTATTGCCGGTTTGCGGGTCATGCTGCGCGCCCCTTCAGTCGTTGGCTGAAGTGTTCCAGGGCGAGGCGATAGCCATGGCTGCCGAAGCCGCACATCACCGCCGTGGCGATGGCCGACACGAACGAGTGATGACGGAACGGTTCGCGCGCGTGGACGTTGGACAGGTGCACTTCGATCACCGGCAATTCACTGGCGACCAGCGCATCGCGAATCGCTACCGAGGTGTGCGTCCACGCAGCCGGATTGATCACGATCCCGGCGCAACGTCCGCGTGCCGCGTGAATCCAGTCGAGCAGTTCGCCTTCGTGATTGGTCTGGCGAAATTCCACAGCCAGGCCGAAGTCTTCGGCGGCGCGTCCGCAGAGAGCAGAAATATCCGCCAGGGTTTCGTGGCCGTAAGTCGCCGGTTCACGGGTGCCGAGCAGGTTCAGGTTCGGGCCGTTGAGCACCAGAACGATAGGGGGCATGGGGCAGAACTCCACTTATTGTTTTTGGCTTGCGCCGAGGGGCTCGGCGTGTGGAGGTAAAATGTACCAGATGGTTACTCTGGTCAATTCAACAGTATTGCGCCCGACGTTTTATGTTCGGTGATCGCACACATCAAAAGATCACAGCCACAAAAAAGCCGTCATCACGACGGCTTTTTCGTATCGCATCGGCCATCAGCGCCGGGTCAGCAAGACACCTGATTCCATGTGATGCGTCCACGGAAACTGGTCGAACAGCGCGCACCGGGTAATGCGGTGCGTGTCGTGCAACTGGGCGATGTTGGCCGCCAGGGTTTCCGGGTTGCAGGAGATGTACAGGATGTTGTCGAAACGCCGTGTCAGTTCGCAGGTGTCCGGGTCCATGCCGGCGCGCGGCGGGTCGACGAACACGCTGCCGAATTCGTAGCTCTTCAGGTCGATGCCGTGCAAGCGACGGAACGGGCGCACTTCGTTGAGCGCTTCGGTCAGTTCTTCGGCGGACAGGCGCACCAGCGTGACGTTATCCACAGCGTTTTCGCTGAGGTTGCTCAGCGCGGCGTTGACCGAGGTCTTGCTGATTTCGGTGGCCAGCACTTTGCGCACGCGGGTGGCCAGCGGCAGGGTGAAGTTGCCGTTGCCGCAATACAGCTCCAGCAGATCGTCGCTGCGATCACCCAGCGCTTCATACGCCCAGTTCAGCATCTTCTGGTTCACCGTGCCGTTCGGCTGGGTGAACGCGCCTTCCGGTTGGCGGTAGCTGAAAGTGCGGCCGCCGACCTCGAGTTTCTCCACCACGTAATCGTGGCCGATGACTTCGCGTTTGCCTTTGGAGCGACCGATGATGCTGACGCCCAGATCTGCCGACAGTTGTGTTGCCGCCGCGTGCCAGTGCGCGTCCAGCGGACGGTGGTAGCACAGGGTGATCATCGCATCGCCGGCCAGAG
>NZ_QAIU01000560.1:0-8909 GCF_003061205.1 Pseudomonas sp. HMWF006 | reverse complement strand
TCGGCTCGGTATTTCAGGTCGGCGGAAAGCTTATTACACCCCGGTTGGCTGCCTCTCCCTCCTCCCAAAGGGAGATGGGACTGATCGGGGGATGCTGCAAAGATGCGCCGACCTGACCGTACAGCGCCGACTCCATAATCGGCTCGGTATTTCAAGTCGGCGGAAGCTTGTTACACCTCGGTTGGCTGCCTCTCCCAGGGTGGGGTGAGGGGACTGAGCGCGTTGTTCAATCGAATTGCGCCGACCTGATGCGTTGAGTCGATTGTGGATTCGGTACAGCACTTTCAGGTCGGCGTAACTCTTCAGTATCGTGCGGTCGGCCCCCTCTCCCTCCGGGAGAGGGCTGGGGTGAGGGCTGCTCTTTGTCACGGATCAGTGACAAAAACCGCCCCCTTCGTTACAAGCCCATCCCGACCCGTTGTTTAGACTGCCCGCAGTCATAACAACAAAAAAGGCCACCCATGGATCTCTTCCACCCAGGCTTCAGCAGTTGGCTGAACGCCCCTGCCCACCAGCAATGGCTCGCCGACGAAGGTCTGCGCCTGCTGGCATTCGCCAAGGCTTCAAAGCTGCCCGAAGGTTTCGGCAACCTCGACGAACGCGGCCGTCTGCCAGCGCACGCGCAAGCCGAAACCATGAACACCGCGCGCATGACCCACAGCTTCGCCATGGCCCACATTCAGGGCCTGCCGGGTTTCGCCGAACTGGTCGATCACGGCATCGCGGCCCTGCGCGGCCCGTTGCGTGATGCACTGCACGGCGGCTGGTTTGCGGTCGCCGAACACCGCGACGGCAATACCGGCAAGAACGCTTATCTGCATGCCTTCGTCGCGCTCGCGGCCAGCTCTGCAGTGGTCGCACAGCGTCCCGGCGCCCAGGCCTTGCTGGATGACGCCATCGACATCATCGACACGTATTTCTGGAGCGAAGAAGAGGGCGCCATGCGCGAATACTTCAATCGCGACTGGAGCGAAGAAGAAGCCTATCGCGGTGCCAACAGCAACATGCACGCGACTGAAGCGTTCCTTGCATTGGCCGATGTCACCGAAGATCCGCGCTGGCTGATCCGTGCACAACGCATCGTCGAGCGAGTGATCCACGGTCATGCTGCCGCCAACGGTTACATGGTCATCGAGCACTTCGACCGCGATTGGCAACCGCTGCGCGAATACAACCTCGACAATCCCGCTGACGGTTTCCGCCCTTACGGCACCACGCCGGGTCACGGTTTCGAATGGGCGCGGCTGTTGCTGCACCTCGAAGCGGCGCGGGTTCAGGCCGGCATGCTCACACCCGGCTGGCTTGCCACTGATGCGGCAAAACTGTTCGAGAACAACTGCCGCCACGGCTGGGACGTCGATGGAGCGCCGGGGATCGTCTACACCCTCGACTGGGACAATAAATCCGTGGTGCGCCATCGCCTGCACTGGACGCACGCAGAAGCCAGCGCCGCCGCCAGCGCCTTGCTCAAACGCACCGGCGAGGCGCAATACGAAGCCTGGTACCGACTGTTCTGGGAATTCTGCGAAAACCATTTCATCGACCGCTGCGACGGCAGCTGGCACCACGAACTCAATCCGCAAAACCTGCCAAGTGCCGATATCTGGCCGGGTAAACCCGATCTGTACCACGCCTGGCAAGCCGTGCTGATCCCTCGTCTACCCTTGTCGCCGAGCATGGCGACTGCGCTGGCGCAGTTGTCCCAGAGCTGTCCTGTGTAACCATGTGGTGACATTCGCGCGTCCCTTCGTTACCTGCGAGGGGAAACGTCCTGTTTAAACTCCTATGCAGCGCAAGCACCAGACTTGCAATGCATAACAACAAGAAAGGTACATCTCAGATGAATGCGATTTCTCGCCTCGCTACTGTCATTTCTGTCGCCTCCCTGTTCCCGCTCGCAATTCTGCCTCTCAGTGTTTCCGCTGCCGAATCCAAAGGTTCGGTGGAAGTCGTGCACTGGTGGACGTCCGGTGGCGAAAAAGCTGCCGTTGATGTGCTCAAGGCCCAAGTCGAAAAAGACGGTTTCACCTGGAAAGACGGCGCTGTCGCCGGCGGTGGCGGTGCCACGGCCATGACCGTGCTGAAAAGCCGTGCCGTGGCTGGCAACCCGCCGGGCGTCGCCCAGATCAAAGGCCCGGACATCCAGGAATGGGCGTCGACCGGCCTGCTTGACACCGACGTGCTCAAAGACGTCGCCAAGTCGGAAAAGTGGGACAGCCTGCTCGACAAGAAAGTCTCCGATACCGTGAAGTACGACGGTGATTACGTGGCTGTGCCGGTGAACATTCACCGCGTCAACTGGCTGTGGATCAACCCGGAAGTATTCAAGAAAGCCGGTATCGCCAAAGCCCCGACCACCCTCGAAGAATTCTACGCCGCCGGCGACAAGCTGAAGGCTGCGGGCTTCATTCCGCTGGCTCACGGCGGTCAGCCTTGGCAGGACAGCACCGTGTTCGAAGCCGTTGTGCTGTCGGTCATGGGCGTTGATGGCTACAAGAAAGCCCTGGTCGATCTGGACAACAAGGCGCTGACCGGCCCGGAAATGGTCAAGGCGCTGACCGAGCTGAAGAAAGTCGCGACCTACATGGACGTCGACGGCAAAGGCCAGGACTGGAACCTGGAAGCGGCCAAAGTCATCAACGGCAAGGCCGGCATGCAGATCATGGGGGACTGGGCCAAGTCCGAATGGACTGCTGCCAAGAAAGTCGCCGGCAAGGACTACGAGTGCGTAGCGTTCCCGGGCACCGACAAGGCGTTCACCTACAACATCGACTCCCTGGCGGTG
The DNA here is from genome assembly GCF_003061205.1 of Pseudomonas sp. HMWF006. NCBI lineage: Bacteria > Pseudomonadati > Pseudomonadota > Gammaproteobacteria > Pseudomonadales > Pseudomonadaceae > Pseudomonas > Pseudomonas sp. HMWF006. The sequence continues at coordinate 6,124 of NZ_QAIU01000560.1, read as the reverse complement.
TTCAAGCAGAAAGACAAAGGCACTGCGGCTGGTCAGCAGGACATCGCCAAAGTCGTGCTGGGTGAAAACTTCCAGAAAGTCTTCAGCATCAACAAAGGCTCGATCCCGGTGCGTAACGACATGTTGAACAACATGGAGAAACTCGGTTTCGACTCCTGCGCGCAGACCGCGGCCAAGGACTTCCTGGCGGACGCCAAGTCCGGCGGCCTGCAACCAAGCATGGCGCACAACATGGCGACCACGCTGGCGGTGCAGGGCGCGTTCTTTGACGTAGTCACCAACTACATCAACGACCCGAAAGCCGACCCGGCCGATGCGGCCAGGAAACTGGGCGCGGCGGTTCAGTCGGCTAAATAAGCCATAGCGGCAAGTTGCAAGCTGCAAGCTGCAAGTCAGAGCGCTGCCCTGCTTATCTTGCAGCTTGAAACTTGTAGCTTGTAGCTGCTCTTTTCTTTTTTATGGATTTCCCCATGAGTTCTGTTGCTGTGTTCAGCAAAGCCTCGCCGTTCGATGCACTGCAGCGCTGGCTACCGAAACTGGTGCTGGCGCCGAGCATGGTCATCGTGCTGGTTGGCTTCTATGGCTACATCCTGTGGACGTTCGTGCTGTCGTTCACCACCTCGACGTTCCTGCCGAACTACAAGTGGGCCGGCCTGGCGCAATACGCCCGGCTGTTCGACAACGACCGCTGGTGGGTGGCGAGCAAGAACCTCGCGGTGTTCGGTGGCATGTTCATCGGCATCACGTTGGTGATTGGTGTGCTGCTGGCGGTGTTCCTCGACCAGCGTATCCGTCGCGAAGGCTTTATCCGCACCATTTACCTGTACCCGATGGCGCTCTCGATGATCGTCACCGGTACCGCGTGGAAATGGCTGCTCAACCCGGGCATGGGCCTGGACAAATTGTTGCGTGACTGGGGCTGGGAAGGCTTCCGTCTGGACTGGCTGATCGACCCGGATCGCGTGGTGTACTGCCTGGTGATCGCCGCAGTGTGGCAAGCCTCGGGTTTCATCATGGCGATGTTTCTCGCCGGCCTGCGCGGTGTCGATCAGTCGATCATTCGTGCTGCACAGATCGACGGCGCGAGCATGCCGACCATCTACTGGAAAGTGGTGCTGCCCAGCCTGCGTCCGGTGTTCTTCAGTGCGGTGATGATCCTCGCCCACATCGCGATCAAGAGCTTCGACCTGGTCGCGGCGATGACCGCAGGGGGGCCGGGTTATTCCTCCGACCTGCCGGCGATGTTCATGTATTCCTTCACCTTCAGTCGCGGCCAGATGGGCATGGGGTCGGCCAGTGCGATTCTGATGCTCGGTGCGATCCTCGCGATCATCGTGCCTTACCTGTACTCCGAGCTGAGGACCAAGCGTCATGACTAGTCTCGCTGCCAAACCTGCCATCAGCCTGAGTCGCATCGCGATCTACGCGGTACTGATTTTCGCCGTGTTCCTGTACCTGGTGCCGCTGGTGGTCATGCTGCTGACCAGCTTCAAGACCCCGGAAGACATCAGCACCGGCAACCTGCTGAGCTGGCCGACCGTGGTCAGCGGTATCGGCTGGGTCAAGGCCTGGGCCACGGTTGACGGTTACTTCTGGAACTCGATCAAGATCACCGTGCCGGCCGTAATCATCTCCACCGCCATCGGTGCGTTGAACGGTTACGTGCTGTCGATGTGGCGCTTCCGTGGTTCGCAGTTGTTCTTCGGGCTGCTGTTGTTCGGCTGCTTCCTGCCGTTCCAGACCGTGCTGCTGCCGGCCTCGTTTACCCTCGGCAAGATGGGCCTGGCGAGCACCACCACCGGTCTGGTGTTTGTTCACGTGGTTTACGGCCTGGCGTTCACCACGCTGTTCTTCCGTAACTACTACGTGAGCATTCCCGATGCGCTGGTGAAGGCTGCACGTCTGGATGGCGCGGGTTTCTTCACGATCTTCCGCCGCATCATTCTGCCGATGTCGACGCCGATCATCATGGTCTGCCTGATCTGGCAGTTCACCCAGATCTGGAACGACTTCCTGTTTGGTGTGGTGTTCTCCAGCGGTGATTCGCAACCGATCACGGTGGCGCTGAACAACCTGGTCAACACCAGCACCGGGGCCAAGGAATACAACGTTGATATGGCAGCGGCGATGATCGCCGGGCTGCCGACCCTGCTGGTCTATGTGGTCGCAGGCAAGTATTTCGTGCGCGGGCTGACGGCCGGCGCAGTCAAGGGGTAATCATGGCAACGCTCGAACTTCGCAACGTCAACAAGACCTACGGTGCCGGCCTGCCGGACACCCTGAAGAACATCGAACTGTCGATCAAGGACGGTGAGTTCCTGATCCTGGTCGGCCCGTCGGGCTGCGGCAAGTCGACCCTGATGAACTGCATCGCCGGTCTGGAAACCATCAGCGGCGGCGCGATCATGATCGGCGATCAGGACGTCAGCGGCATGAGCCCGAAAGATCGCGACATCGCCATGGTCTTCCAGTCCTACGCGCTGTACCCGACCATGAGCGTGCGCGAGAACATCGAGTTCGGTCTGAAGATCCGCAAGATGCCGCAGGCGGCGATCGACGAAGAAGTCGCGCGCGTGGCCAAGCTGTTGCAGATCGAACACCTGCTGAATCGCAAGCCGGGTCAACTTTCCGGTGGTCAGCAGCAGCGTGTGGCGATGGGCCGTGCATTGGCGCGGCGGCCGAAGATCTATCTGTTCGACGAACCGCTGTCCAACCTCGATGCCAAGCTGCGGGTTGAGATGCGCACCGAAATGAAACTGATGCACCAGCGCCTGAAAACCACCACGGTCTACGTGACCCACGACCAGATCGAAGCGATGACCCTGGGCGACAAAGTGGCGGTGATGAAGGACGGGATCATCCAGCAATTCGGCACGCCGAAAGAGATCTACAACGACCCGGCCAACCTGTTTGTGGCGAGCTTCATCGGTTCGCCGCCGATGAACTTCATTCCGCTGCGCCTGCAGCGCAAGGACGGTCGCCTGCTGGCGCTGCTCGACAGCGGCCAGGCCCGTTGCGAGTTGCCGATGGGCATGCAGGACGCCGGGCTTGAAGATCGCGAAGTGATACTCGGCTTGCGTCCGGAGCAGATCGTGCTGGCGAATGGCGAAGGCAATGGTTTGCCGAGCATCAAGGCTGAAGTGCAAGTCACCGAACCGACCGGTCCGGACACCCTGGTGTTCGTCAACCTCAATGACACCAAGGTCTGCTGCCGTCTGGCACCGGACGTGGCACCGCAGGTGGGCGAAAGCCTGACGCTGCAATTCGATCCGTCGAAAGTGCTGTTGTTCGATGCCAAGACTGGCGAGCGTCTGGGCGTTGCGGGCCAGGCGCAGGCCGAAGCGCGGTCGGCGAACGTCGCGCAATTCAAGGGGCGCTGAGGACCAAATGTTGGAGCGAGCTTGCTCGCGAAAGCGGTGTGTCATGCAACACATGTATCAACTGACATAAAGCCTTCGCGAGCAAGCTCGCTCCCACAAAGGAGCACGCGGTGGATGGCCTGTTATCCATCGCACTTTATGTAAACCGCGTTAGATAAAAACAGTTAATAACAATAAAGACGAGGATGTAGGGATGAAAAAGAAACACGTCAATGCCCGCTTGATCTGCCAAGTGTCAGCGGCAGCAGCACTGGTGCTGGCCGGCAATGCAATGGCGGCCGATGCGTTCAGCTCCGATTCCAAGTGGATGACCGGCGACTGGGGTGGCGAGCGGACCAAGCTGATCGAGCAAGGTATCGACATCAAGGCGGACTACGTCGGGGAAGTCGGTGGCAACCTGCACGGCGGCTACAACGACGACAAGACGGCGCGTTACGCTGACCAGTTCGGTCTGGGCGTGGCACTGGATCTGCAAAAACTCTGGGGCTGGGACAACACCCAGGCGAAGATCCAGCTGACCAACCGTAACGGCTACAACATCTCTAACGATCGCGTGGGCGATCCGCGTGCCGGCACCTTGTCTTCCTCGCAGGAAGTCTACGGTCGTGGCCACATGGTGCGTCTGACCCAGTTGTGGATTCAGCACCAGTTCTTCGACAACAAGCTCGACGTCAAGGCCGGTTACTTCGGTGAAGGCGAAGACTTCAACACCTTTCCGTGCGACTTCCAGAACCTGGCGTTCTGCGGTTCGCAAGTGGGTAACTGGGCGACCAACATCTGGTACAACTGGCCCGTCAGCCAGGCCGCGATCCGCGTGAAGTACAACATCAACGACGAGCTCTACGCGCAAATCGGTGCGTACAACCAGAACCCGTCGCAGCTGGAACACGGCAACGGCTTCAAACTCAGCGGCAGCGGCACCAAAGGTACCGTTCTTCCTGTCGAGCTGGTCTGGTCGCCGAAGGTCAACAGCCTGCCGGGCGAATTCCGCGTCGGTTACTACAAGAGCACTGCTGATGCCAGCGACGTTCGTGAAGACGTCAACGGTTTCGACGCTGCTACTACTCGCGACGCGTACAAAACCCACAGCAGCAAAAGCGGCTACTGGTTCGTGGCGCAACAGCAACTCACCAGCCACAACGGCGACGCTTCCCGTGGTCTGAACATCGCGGCCAACGCCACTTTCCACGACAAGGACACCAACTTCATCGACAACTATCAGTCGGTGATGTTTGTCTACAAAGGCCCGTTCGACGCGCGTCCGAAGGATGACGTCGGTATCGGCGCGGCGCGTATCCACGTCAACGATGACGTGAAGAAAAACGCTGAACTGCTGAACGTTTCCAACGGTGTGTCGGATTACGACAATCCGGTGTTCTCGCCAATTCGCGAAACCGAATACAACTACGAGATCAACTACGGCTTCCACGTCACCAACTGGCTGACCGTACGTCCTAACCTGCAGTACATCACTCACCCGGGTGGTGTGGATGAAGTGGACAACGCTTTGGTCGCTGGCCTGAAAATTCAGTCTACGTTCTGACGCGTCTGCGATAAGCTCCTCTCTATGTGCGCATATTTGCGGACAGCGGGGGGGCGTTCTCAATTGTTTTGCCCGGCGCGGTGGGAAAAACAATTGAGAACGCCCCCTAGGCTGTCCGCTTTTTTTTGAGGGCTGGCGCAGCCCGTAACAGATGAATTCGGAACCGTGGCCAATGCATGAGCATCCGCTGCAACGCTTCTTCAAATCCCTGCGTGAACAACCGGTGTTCGCCTGGGAGCGCTATCAGATGCGCGACGTGTTGGTGATTGATCATCCGCTGTGTCAGGCGGTGTTCAGTCGGCAGGGCGCGCAGTTGCTGCACTTTCAGCCGCGCGGGCAGAAACCGTGGTTGTGGTGTGCGGCGAAGTGGCCACACGTTGGCGCTATTCGCGGTGGTGTGCCGGTGTGCTGGCCGTGGTATGGCCGTCATCCGAGCGAAAACGCCTGGCCGTCCCATGGCTGGGCGCGGCTGCTCGACTGGAAACTGCTCGATAGCAGCAGCGCCGAGGATGGCGTGCGCCTGCACTGGCAATTGCAATTGTGCGACTGGCAGGTCGACCTGCACGCGCACCTCGGAGAACGCATGGAGTTACGCCTGAGCACTGAGCATCAGGACGACATGCCGTGCCAGTTGAGCCAGGCGTTGCACGCTTACTGGCGTATTGGCGATGTCGGTGAGATAGCGCTGTCTGGCCTCGAAGGCGCGCAGGGTTATGACCAGTTGAGTCGCCAGTCTTGTCAGCAGGAAGGCGAGTTACGCGTCGATGGCGGCTGCCAGCGTGTGTTCCAGCACGACGGCGAATTACAGCTCAAGGATCACGCCTGGCAGCGCGAGTTGTGCATTGATACCGGTGACAGCGGCGACACGGTGGTCTGGCATCCTGGAGCGCGGCCGTTGTTGGGCGTGACGTGGGATGAGATTTCCGAGTTTGTCTGTGTTGAAGCGGCGGCGGGTGGGACTGACAGCTTGCATCTGGCGCCGGGGGAGAAGGCGCATTTGAGTTTGCAGGCGTGGGCGGCGGCTTGAGTGTGTCAGTCACATCGTAGCCCCTCACCCTAGCCCTCTCCCGGGGGAGAGGGGACCGAATGGGGGATGCTTAAGCGTTACGCCGACGTGAAAGTGCAGCGCTGAATCCATAATCGACTCTATTTTTCAGGTCGATGTATAGCGCAAGACACCTCGGTCGGCTCCCTCTCCCCC
>NZ_QAIU01000559.1:21330-41649 GCF_003061205.1 Pseudomonas sp. HMWF006 | reverse complement strand
GGTGCGCCCAGCGCCTTGCCCAGTGCGTCCAGTTCAGCGGCCAGCAGCGGGCCGGCAGCGGCCACCTTGGCGAACTTGGCCACGCCGTGGGTCGAACCTTCGGCGCGGTGTGCGGTGCCGAAGGCATCCATCACGAACACGTCGCACAGGGCGGCGTATTGCTGGGCCAGGTCGTCGGCGTTCTTTTTCTCGCCTTTGTTGAAGCGCACGTTTTCGAACAGCACGATGTCGCCGGCCTTGACGTCAACGCCGCCCAGGTAATCGGCCACCAGCGGCACTTCGCGGCCCAAGGCCTTGCTCAGGTAGTCAGCAACTGGCTTGAGGCTGTTCTCGGCGGAGAACTCGCCTTCGGTCGGACGGCCCAGGTGCGAGCAGACCATCACGGCCGCACCTTTTTCCAGGGCCAGCTTGATGGTCGGCAGCGAAGCCAGGATACGCGCATCGCTGGTGACAACACCGTCCTTGACTGGGACGTTGAGGTCTTCGCGGATCAATACGCGCTTACCTTGCAGATCGAGGTCGGACATCTTCAACACGGTCATGGGTCGCACTTCCTACGGTTTTTTTGAAGTTGCTGTTTGCAGATAGTGTTCTGCAACGTCCAGCATTCGGTTGGCAAACCCCCACTCGTTGTCGAACCAGGCCAGGATGTTCACCAGCCTGGGGCCGGAAACACGGGTCTGACTGGCATCGACGATGGCCGAATGTGGGTCATGATTAAAATCACAGCTTGCGTGGGGAAGCTCGGTGTAAGCCAGCAGACCTTTGAGCGGGCCGCTGGAGGCGGCTTCGCGCAGGATCCGGTTGACCTCATTGGCATCGGTCGCCGTGGCGGTCTGCATCGTGATGTCGAGGCAGGACACGTTGACCGTCGGCACGCGTACGGCTTTGGCCTGAATTCGCCCGGCAAGTTCCGGCAGCAGGCGCTCGATACCACGCGCCAGACCGGTGGACACCGGAATCACCGACTGGAACGCCGAACGGGTGCGGCGCAGGTCTTCGTGGTGATAGGCGTCGATCACTGGCTGATCGTTCATCGCCGAGTGAATCGTGGTGATCGACACGTAATCGAGGCCGATCGCCTTGTCCAGCAGGCGCAACAGCGGCACGCCGCAGTTGGTGGTGCAGGAGGCGTTGGACACCAGCAGTTCGTCGCCGGTCAGGCAGTCCTGATTAACGCCGTAGACGATGGTGGCGTCGACATCCGCCTCGCTGGCCATCGGCTGCGAGAACAATACCCGTGGCGCACCGGCGTCGAGGAACCGCTGGCCGTCTTCACGGGTGTGATAAGCGCCGGAGCATTCGAGCACCAGATCGACGCCCAGCGACGCCCAATCAATGCCTTCGGGGGTGGCACTGCGCAGAACCTTCACGCAGTCGCCATTAATATGCAGACAGTCGCCGTCTACTCGCACTTCGCCGGGAAAGCGGCCGTGCGTGGAGTCGAAGCGTGTCAGGTATTCGATGCTGGCCATGTCCGCCAGATCGTTGATTGCGACAATTTCAAACCCGGCTTTTTCGCCTCGCTCAAACAACGCACGCAAGACGCAACGACCAATCCGGCCGTAGCCGTTGAGTGCAACTTTGTAGGGACGCGGTTGAGGCATGGGGTTCTCGATTACCGTGGTGAATCAGGCAGTGCGACGTTGCCCGAACCAAAGCTTTCGCGAGCAAGCTCGCTCCCACAGGGAAATGCATTCCAATGTGGGAGCGAGCTTGCTCGCGAAGGCGTCAGCCCAGACAACACAACTGTCGGACTTAGTCTTCCAGCAGCTCTTCAGCCTGACCCAGGATGTTTTCCAGGGTAAAACCGAACTCTTCGAACAATGCCGAAGCCGGCGCCGACTCACCGTAGGTGGTCATGCCGATCACGCGACCTTCCAGGCCCACGTACTTGAACCAGAAGTCGGCGTGTGCCGCTTCGATCGCGATACGTGCGCTGACCTGCAACGGCAGCACCGATTGCTTGTAGCCAGCGTCCTGAGCATCGAACACGCTGGTGCACGGCATGGACACCACACGCACCTTGCGGCCTTGCTCGGTCAGTTTGTCGAAGGCCTGAACGGCCAGACCGACTTCCGAACCCGTGGCGATCAGGATCAGCTCAGGCTCGCCTGCGCAGTCCTTCAGCACATAGCCACCGCGGCTGATGTCGGCAATCTGGCCGGCATCGCGTTCCTGGTGTTGCAGGTTCTGACGCGAGAAGATCAGCGCCGACGGGCCGTCCTTGCGCTCCAGAGCGTTTTTCCAGGCCACGGCCGATTCCACGGCATCGGCTGGACGCCAGGTGTCGAGGTTCGGCGTGGTGCGCAGGCTGGTCAGTTGCTCGATCGGCTGGTGCGTCGGGCCGTCTTCGCCCAGACCGATGGAGTCGTGGGTGTAGACATGGATTACGCGCTTCTTCATCAGCGCCGACATGCGCACCGCGTTGCGGGCGTATTCCATGAACATCAGGAAGGTCGCGCCGTAAGGCACCAGGCCGCCGTGCAGAGACACGCCGTTCATGATCGCGGTCATGCCGAACTCGCGCACGCCGTAGTACATGTAGTTGCCGCTGGCATCTTCAGCGCTGACGCCTTTGCAACCTTTCCACAGGGTCAGGTTGGAACCGGCCAGGTCAGCCGAACCGCCAAGCATTTCCGGCAGCAGCGGGCCGAACGCGTTCAGGGTGTTCTGGCTGGCTTTACGGCTGGCGATGGTTTCGCCCTTGGCCGCGACTTCAGCGATGTACGCCGAGGCTTTTTCAGCGAAGTCAGCCGGCAGCTCACCACTCAGACGACGGATCAGCTCGTTGGCTTCGGTCGGGAACGCAGCGGAGTAGGCCGCGAAACGCTGATCCCACTCGGCTTCGGCGGCGCGACCTTTTTCCTTGGCATCCCACTCGGCATAAATGTCGGCCGGGATTTCGAACGGGCCGTAGTTCCAGTTCAGCGCCTGACGGGTCAGGGCGATTTCCGCGTCACCCAGCGGGGCACCGTGGCAGTCTTCCTTGCCCTGCTTGTTCGGCGAACCGAAACCGATGGTGGTCTTGCAGCAGATCAGGGTCGGCAGCGGGCTCTTGCGCGCGGTTTCGATGGCGGTCTTGATCTCTTCCGGGTCGTGACCGTCAACATTGCGGATCACTTGCCAGTTGTAGGATTCAAAACGCTTCGGGGTGTCATCGGTGAACCAGCCTTCGACTTCGCCGTCGATGGAGATACCGTTGTCATCGTAGAAGGCGATCAGCTTGCCCAGACCCAGCGTACCGGCCAGGGAAGCGACTTCGTGGGAAATGCCTTCCATCATGCAGCCATCACCCAGGAACACGTAGGTGTGGTGGTCGACGATGTTGTGGCCAGGACGGTTGAACTGCGCGCCGAGGACTTTTTCTGCCAGGGCGAAACCGACAGCGTTGGCCAGACCCTGACCCAGCGGGCCGGTGGTGGTTTCAACGCCCGGGGTGTAGCCGAATTCCGGGTGACCCGGGGTGCGGCTGTGCAATTGACGGAACTGCTTGAGGTCGTCGATCGACAGGTCGTAACCGGTCAGGTGCAGCAGCGAGTAGATCAACATCGAGCCGTGGCCGTTGGACAGCACGAAGCGGTCACGGTCGGCGAACGATGGATTGCTCGGGTTGTGCTTGAGGTAGTCGCGCCAAAGCACTTCGGCGATATCTGCCATACCCATAGGGGCACCGGGATGGCCGCTGTTGGCTTTTTGCACGGCATCCATGCTGAGGGCACGAATGGCGTTGGCACGCTCACGACGGCTAGGCATCGCTGATCTCCTGGGTGTGAATAGATTGAAACGGAAAAAAGGAGGGCATTTTCCCTCACCGGAGCGCCTCGGGGCAATGACAGATAGTCATCCGGAGGCGTTTTTCCCATGGTTAACGGCGGTTTCCGCTGGTGAAACCTTTCCGCTGTTCGTTTGTAGAGTTAACCAGCCGGTGAGAAGTGCCATCTATCGAGCAATATCAAAACTTTTTGATATTGCTCTTGCGAGGATTTAGCCCCGTCACTAGACTGCTGCCCCATGAACTTACGCGCGCCTTCCATTCGACATGACGATTGCGACGAGCTGGCGGCCTTGTGCAAGGCCGGTGGCGACCCGCTGCGCCTGAATGTATTGCGCGCGCTGGCCAACGACTCGTTCGGGGTCCTGGAGCTGGCGCAGATTTTCGGCATCGGTCAGTCCGGCATGAGCCACCACCTCAAGGTGCTGGCCCAGGCCGATCTGGTGGCGACACGCCGCGAAGGCAACGCGATTTTCTATCGCCGCGCCCTGCCCCACCCCGAATTGCTCGGCGGCAAGCTGCACGCGGCATTGTTAGAAGAAGTCGACAATCTGGCACTGCCGGATGACGTGCAGGCGCGCATCGCTCAGGTACACGGACAACGTGAGGCCGCCAGCCAGGATTTTTTTGCACGTGTGGCGGAGAAGTTTCGCGCCCAGCAAGACCTGATCGCAGGCCTGCCGCAATACCGTGACAGCGTGCTGGCCCTGCTCGACAAACTGAACTTCAATGGTGCTGCCACGGCCATTGAAGTCGGCCCCGGCGACGGTGCTTTCCTGCCGGAACTGGCCCGCCGCTTCGGCACCGTCACCGCGCTGGACAACAGCCCGGCGATGCTCGAACTGGCGCGTCAGGTATGTGAACGTGAACAACTGGCTAACGTCAGCCTGCAATTGGCCGATGCATTGAATGGCATCAGCCTTCAGGCCGATTGCGTCGTATTGAATATGGTGTTGCACCATTTCGCCGCGCCGGCCGAAGCGCTCAAGCACATGGCCGGCCTGCTGCAACCGGGCGGTAGCCTGCTCGTGACAGAGTTATGTAGCCACAACCAGAGTTGGGCCAGGGAGGCCTGCGGTGATCTGTGGTTGGGGTTTGAACAGGACGATTTGGCCCGTTGGGCCACCGCTGCGGGGCTCGTTCCCGGGGACAGCCTCTATGTAGGCTTACGTAATGGTTTCCAGATCCAGGTTCGCCACTTTCTGCGACCGGCTGGCGACACTCACCATCGGTAAATTCAGGAAAACATCGAGATGAGCGAATACTCCCTCTTCACCTCCGAGTCCGTGTCTGAAGGACATCCGGACAAAATCGCCGACCAGATTTCCGATGCGGTGCTGGACGCCATTATTGCCCAGGACAAACACGCACGCGTGGCTGTGGAAACGCTGGTCAAGACCGGCGTTGCCATCGTTGCCGGTGAAGTGACCACCAGCGCCTGGGTCGACCTGGAGCAGATCGTTCGCGACGTGATCTGCGACATCGGCTACACCAGCTCCGACGTCGGCTTCGACGGCGCGACCTGCGGCGTGATGAACATCATCGGCAAGCAGTCCCCTGACATCAACCAGGGTGTTGACCGTGCCAAGCCTGAAGATCAGGGCGCCGGCGACCAGGGCCTGATGTTCGGCTACGCCAGCAACGAAACCGAAGTACTGATGCCTGCGCCGATCACCTTCTCGCACCAGTTGGTGCAGCGCCAGGCCGAAGCCCGTAAATCGGGTCTGCTGCCTTGGCTGCGTCCGGACGCCAAGTCGCAAGTGACTTGCCGTTACGAAGGCGGCAAGGTGGTGGGTATCGACGCTGTTGTACTGTCGACCCAGCACAACCCGGAAGTCTCGTACAAAGACCTGCGCGAAGGCGTGATGGAGCTGATCGTCAAGCACGTGTTGCCTGCCGAACTGCTGAGCAAGGACACCCAGTTCCACATCAACCCGACCGGCCAGTTCATCATTGGCGGCCCGGTAGGTGACTGCGGTCTGACCGGTCGCAAGATCATCGTCGACAGCTACGGCGGCATGGCCCGTCACGGCGGCGGCGCGTTCTCCGGTAAAGATCCATCGAAGGTTGACCGTTCGGCGGCCTACGCTGGCCGTTACGTGGCCAAGAACATCGTCGCTGCCGGCCTGGCCGAGCGTTGCGAGATTCAGGTTTCCTACGCGATCGGCGTCGCCCAGCCGACGTCGATCTCGCTGAACACCTTCGGCACCGGCAAGATCAGCGATGACAAGATCATCAAACTGGTGCGTGAAGTGTTCGACCTGCGTCCATACGCAATCACCACCATGCTCGACCTGCTGCACCCGATGTACCAGGAAACTGCAGCCTACGGCCACTTCGGTCGTGCATCGCAGACCAAGACAGTTGGCGAAGACACCTTCACCACCTTCACCTGGGAAAAAACCGACCGCGCCGACGCCTTGCGTTCCGCTGCTGGTCTGTAAGACGCCCTGGCGGTACAAAAAAGCCCCGCACGGTTCGCGCCGTGCGGGGCTTTTTCATGCGTGCGCAATACCCTGTGGGAGCGAGCCTGCTCGCTAGATGCCCGAACAGACAACATGACTTTCCAACCGAAACACCCGGCAAAAAACCCCGCCAACCCACTTCAAAATCCTCGCCTAGCCTTTAAGCATTCCCCCTGAGCAAGGACGCTCACCATGCTTGCGACGCTGCGCCTGTTTTCAGTTGTTCTGCTGAGTTTCATCCACCTGATCGCTTACGCCGCCTGCCCCGAATGGCCTGCCGCCACCGCGCAAAACGAAATCACCGCCCTGCAAAAACAGATCGACCAATGGGACGAAGCCTATCATCGCGGAGGCCGTTCGCTGCTTGCCGACGACCTCTATGATCAAGCCCGCTTGCGGCTCAACGAATGGCGACAGTGTTTCCAGCGGCCAGCGGCGCCGCAACCTTTGCGCAGTGCAACGGGGCCCATCGCGCATCCGGTTGCACACACAGGCCTGGATAAACTTCATGAGGCGGCGGCGGTTCAAGCCTGGCTGCAGGACCGCCGGGATGTCTGGGTACAACCCAAGGTCGATGGCGTCGCAGTGACACTGATCTACCGTCGCGGCCTGTTGCAGCAGGCGATCAGTCGCGGTGACGGTAGCAGCGGCCAGGACTGGACGGCGTCAGCGCAAAAGATCCACGCCATTCCTCAACAACTGACGCAGCCCCTCGATCTGCTGGTCCAGGGCGAACTCTACTGGCGTCTGACTCGACATGTGCAGGCCCGCGCCGGCAGCGTCAACGCCCGCGCCACGGTTGCCGGACTGATGAGCCGGAAAACCCTGAGCGCCGAGCAGGCGGCCGGGATCGGTCTGTTCGTCTGGGATTGGCCACAGGGACCGGCGAGTCTGCCCGAAAGAATAGCGACGCTGGCGACACTGGGTTTCGCCACGACAGCGCCATTCAGTCAGGCCATCGCCAACCTTGAAGACGCACAAAAGTGGCGTGAGCACTGGTATCGATCACCACTGCCATTCGCCAGCGACGGCATTGTGCTGCGTCAAAGCCAGCGCCCACCGGCCGAGCGTTGGCAGGCGAGCGCGCCCTACTGGGCGGTGGCCTGGAAATACCCGTTTGCCCAGGCGCTGGCCGAGGTGCGCAAAGTGAATTTCAAAATCGGTCGCACCGGCCGCATCACACCCGTGCTGGAGCTGACGCCGATCATGCTCGATGACCGGGAGATAAAACGCGTGAGCGCCAGTTCGCTCAAGCGCTGGCAGACGCTGGATATCCGTCCCGGTGACCAAGTGGCAATCAGCCTGGCCGGGCTGACGATTCCACGGCTCGACAGCGTAGTACTGCGCACGACCGAGCGGGCCGACATTGACGTCCCCGACGCCCGTGATTTCCACGCCTTGAGTTGCTGGCAACCGACACCCGGTTGCGAAAGCCAGTTTCTCGCTCGCCTGACCTGGCTCAGTGGCAAGCAAGGTCTGGCGATGCAACATGTCGGCCGTGGCACTTGGGAGAAACTTCTCGAAACAGGCCACCTGAACAACCTGCTGGATTGGTTGACTCTCGACGCACCAGAGCTTGCTAACATTGCCGGCTTCGGCAAGCGCAGCAGCGAACGCCTGATTCACAGTTTTCACAGTGCCCGCCAACGGCCCTTCGGCCAGTGGCTGAAAGCGCTGGGGTTACCGCCGACCGGCCAGGCACAACTGCCTGACTCATGGCAGGCGCTGGCCCGACGCGACACCGAACAATGGCAGGCTGAAGCCGGTATCGGCCCGGGACGCGCAGCGCAATTGAGCGCATTCTTTCGCGACCCGCAGGTACTGGCCTTGAGCGAAACCCTACAGGCCGCCGGCATCGACGGTTTCTGACTACGCGATCCCGGCACGCCGGGAACCCAACGGCCCCGAGGCGCTCCAACAGCGCAGTGCCCAACCGACCGATTGCCTTTGCACATGGAGCTTTTATGAAATTTCTCGCACCGCTCGCCATGCTGACCCTTTGCGGCATCATGGCCGCCCCCGTGATGGCCGACGAAGACGCCCCGGGCCTGACCGGTTGCGCTGCCAAGAAGCAGGGCATCATGAACCAGATCGAACAGGCCAAATCCCGCGGCAATGCCGATCAACAGGCCGGCCTGGAAACAGCCCTGCGCGAAGTGACTGAACACTGCACCGACGCTGGCTTGAAGAAAGAACGCGAAAACAAGGTACTCGAAGCCAAACACGAAGTGAGCCAGCGTCAGGCTGACCTCGACAAAGCCATGAAGAAAGGCGATCCGGAGAAGATCAACAAGCGCAAGGACAAGCTCGCCGAGTCGCGCAAGGAACTGCAGGATGCGCTGGACCAAATCGACAAGTAACCGATGCCCCTGTGGCGAGGGAGCAAGCGCCCTCGCCACAGGGGCTCAATTGTCTCAGCCACCTCATGCAATCAATGATCGCGAAATTCCTTATGGCAAGCGCTGCAGGCATCTTCAACTTTCTGCACCGCAGGCCCGAGGTTGCTGGCCTTGTACGGCTGAACCTGGCTGGCGATCACCAATTCACCGGTGGCCGCCTCAAGGTTGCGAGCCAGTTCCTGAAAGCGGGCCTGACGCGACCAGACTTCGTCCTTGGCGCTGGTGTGATCGGCTTCGCGCACCTGCGGGAAATGCTTCCACGGCTCATGGGACAGCGCATCGAGTTTCACCGCACCGTCGGCGAACTTCGGCCCGTCGAACGCAATGCGCCCACGCAACATGCCACCGAGCTCTTCGCCGGTCTTGAGCATCTGCTTGAAGATCGCCTTGCGCTGGCCCAACGGGGAATTCGGATCGACACCGCCACAGGCGGACAGGGTCAGGCAGGCCAGCAATACAACAGCAATTCGTTTAAGAGTCATGGCGGCTTCAGGTCACGGAATTCGGCGGCCAGTATCCTCGCCTCCCCGACAAACACCAATAGCCCTATTAAAAATACGGGTTGTTCGAGCGCATGGAGCACTCGGGCGACCGGCACAGGAATCACTCCATGAACAGCCGTTTCAAGGCCTGGCGTCACCCACTGATCGCAACCCTGCCGCTGCTGGCAATCCTTGCCGGCTGTACGGGCGGCGACAATGCCAAACCGAAAACCCACGCCTTGGCCACCTATTCCAGCGCCACCTGGGAATCCCTGCCGGCGGTGTCCGACAGCGATCTGGTCGCCGGTTTCGGCTCATGGCGCAGCGCTTGCACCCGACTCAAAGCTGATCCGGTCTGGGGTGGCACGTGCGCCGCGGCAACCAACGTGCCGCAGAGCGCCAACGAGATTCGCGCGTTCCTCAAGCAGAACCTCGATGTGTTCGGTCTGCGCGCCGAGCATGACAACCCCAACGGCCTGATCACCGGTTACTACGAACCGGTCTACCCTGGCAGCCTGACGCCCACCGACGTGGCCAACGTGCCGGTGTATGGCGTGCCGGAAGACATGATCATCGTCTCGCTGGAGAGCATTTATCCGGAACTCAAGGGCAAACGCCTGCGTGGCCGTCTCGAAGGTCGAGTGCTCAAGCCTTACGACGACGCGGCGACCATCGAATCCAAAGGCGTCAAAGCGCCGGTGGTGGCCTACCTGACCGATCCGATGAACCTGCAGTTTTTGCAGATCCAGGGTTCAGGGCGGATTCAGACACCGGATGGCAAGCAACTGCGCATCGCCTACGCCGACCAGAACGGCCACCCGTACCGGCCCATCGGCCGCTGGCTGGTGGAGCAGGGCGAGTTGAAGAAAGAAGACGTGACCATGGGCGCGATCAGCAACTGGGCCAAGGCCAACCCGTCGCGCATTCCGGAACTGCTGGGCAGCAACCCGAGCTACGTGTTCTTCACCCGCAACCCGGACAGCAACGAAGGCCCGCGTGGCTCGCTGAATGTGCCGCTGACCGCCGGTTACAGCGCCGCCGTGGATCGCAAGGTGATTCCGCTGGGTAGCCTGTTGTGGCTGTCGACCACGAAACCGGATGGCACCGCACTGGTTCGCCCGGTTGCGGCGCAGGACACTGGCGGCGCGATCGCCGGCGAGGTGCGTGCGGATCTGTTCTGGGGCACGGGCGATGCAGCCGGGCAACTGGCCGGGGACATGAAACAGCAGGGGCAGATCTGGATGCTCTGGCCCAAGGGAGCGGCGCTGCCGCAAGTGCCGCAGGTGGCGGATGCCCCCAAGGACAAATCCTGAGATGTTTGTTGCCTGATCAATCGCCATCGCGGGCAAGCCCGCTCCCACAGTAATTGATGGTGACCACATATTTTGTGTACACCAAAAAACCTTGTGGGAGCGGGCTTGCCCGCGATGAGGCCAGCAGCAACAACAATAATCAAACAGACACAAAGAAGAACGCGGCAATCAACCCCATCCCGACAAACCACACCAGCGACCGCAGAATTGCCCAGTCCGCCAGGTAGCAGATGATGTACAGCAGGCGACTGGTGATAAACATCACCGCCAGCACATTCACCGTCACCAACTGCGCCGTGCCCACCAGATGCGCGACGATCACCGCGGCGGCAAACGCCGGCATCACTTCAAAACTGTTGAGTTGTGCTGCATGCGCCCGTCGTGCCACGCCGCCCACGCTTTCGAGAAAATCCCGAGGATCATGGTTGTCACTCAGCCGGAAACCGCCCGCGGCCTTGGCCACAATCGTGCACACATAGGGCAGAAAAATCGCGATCAACACACACCACAGAGCCACCGTCATAACGCCGTCCTTTTTTCGAGTTATAGAATTCGCGAGCGGTCAGAACTTCATGACCAGCATGCCGATCAGCACCAGCCCACAGGCTAAGAGCCGTGGCCGGCCGAAAGGTTCTTTCAAGTAGCGCATGCCGAACAGCACCACCAGAATCACGCTGATCTCGCGCAATGCCGCCGCTTCTGCAATCGAGCCCAACTGCATCGCCCACAGCACCAGAGCGTAGCTGAACAACACGCAGAACCCGACGGCCAGCCCCAGCTTCCATTGCTCACGCCAGAACTGCATGAACGCCGGGCGCTTGGCGACCCACGCCAGCAGTGGAAATGGCCAGGCGCTGAGCAGCGTGACCCAGACCAGGTAATCGAGCGGGTGCGACCAGCGCCGCAACGCCTGGCCATCTATGTAGGTGTAGCACCCGATGCACAAGCCGATCAGCGCCACCACCGGCAGCATCGACCACGGCAAGTGTTTCCCGCCGCCGCCCTGCCAGAGCAGGCAAACCATGCCAAACGGAATCAACATGATCCCGAAGATCTGCTGCGTGGTGAGCACCTCACCGGCGAAGATCAGGGTCAGCGCCAACACCACCAATGGCGACAGTCCGCGCATCAGCGGATAGACCAAGCCGAGATCGCCGACCCGGTAGGCCTGAATCAACAAATAGCGATAGAGCAGTTCAAACGCCGCCGACGCAAGAATCCACGGCCAGATTTCAACCGGCGGCAAGCTCACGAACGGCAACGCAATGGCGACGACCAGCAGCGCCACGGTGTCCATGCACGCCACCACCAGCAGCCGCTCGGCGCTGAATTTGATCAGGGTATTCCACGCCGCATGCAACAGCGCCGCCACCAACACCAGAGCTGTCGCCAGCACGTCCCACCCCTTATTGTTGTTATCCAGCCAATTAGTCAGATTATTGATTCGCGATGTGTCAGCAGCTGTTTATACTGCAAGCGACCACGCCGCACTCAGTTGCGCACAGAAAAATACCAATAATTCCCGCCGGCACCGCACTCCTTCGAGATCGGTCGTCGGCCTGCGTATGCCTGATCAAAGCGTCAAGACTACTGACAGAGACCTTGCGCATGCCACTCGCCTTGCTTGCACTCGCTGTTGCCGCATTCGGCATCGGCACGACTGAATTCGTGATCATGGGTCTGTTGCCCGATGTCGCCCGCGACCTTGCCGTAAGCATCCCTCACGCCGGACTGTTGATTACCGGGTACGCCCTGGGTGTGGTGTTCGGCGCACCGATCCTCGCCATCGGCACCGCCAACATGCCGCGCAAGGCGACGTTGCTGGGCATGACGCTGATGTTCATCCTCGGCAACGTGCTCTGCGCACTCGCGCCGAACTACGCGACGCTGATGGCGGCGCGGGTGGTCACCGCGTTGTGTCACGGTGCGTTTTTCGGCATTGGCTCGGTGGTGGCCGCCGGACTGGTCGCACCGAACAAACGCGCGCAGGCCATTGCGATGATGTTCACCGGTCTGACCCTGGCCAATGTGCTCGGCGTGCCCTTGGGCACCGCGCTCGGCCAATACGCCGGTTGGCGCTCGACCTTCTGGGCGGTGTCGGTGATCGGCGTGATCGCCGCTCTCGCGCAATGGCTGTGGCTGCCGAAACACATCGCGATGGACAAGGCCAACCTCGCCAGCGAGTTCAAGGTGCTGGGCAAGGTCAACGTGTTGCTGGCACTGGGTATGAGCGTGCTGGCATCGACCAGCCTGTTCAGTGTGTTCACGTACATTGCACCGATCCTGCAGGACATCACCGGCGTCAGCCCCCACGGCGTGACGGTGATGCTGCTGTTGTTCGGCGTCGGCCTGACAGGTGGCAGCATGCTCGGTGGCCGCCTGGCCGACAGCCGTCTGTTGCCGTCGCTGGTGGGGGTGGCGCTGGCGGTGGTGGTGATTCTGGCGGCGTTCAGCCAGACCAGCCGTTCGGTGATTCCGGCGGCGATCACGCTGGTGCTGTGGGGCATTTTCGCCTTTGCGCTGTGCCCGATCCTGCAACTGATGATCATCGACCAGGCCCATGAGGCGCCGAACCTCGGCTCGACCTTGAACCAGAGCGCGTTCAATCTTGGTAACGCGACGGGCGCGTGGATCGGCGGGTTGGTGGTTGCCAGTGGCGCAGATCTGGCGGACTTGCCGTGGACCGGTGCGCTGGTCGGCGTGCTGACGGTGCTGACGGCGCTGTTTTTCATCTTTCTGCAACGTCGTGGCGCGGCTGCGGTCAATGTGTCCGGCTAGCCCTCACCCTAACCCTCTCCCAGAGGGAGAGGGGACTGAACGGGGATGCTTCAGAAGTAAGCCGACCTGAACGCGCATTGCCGAATCTACAATCGACCCGGTTATTCAGGTCGATACATCCCGCAAGACAATAAGGTCGGCTCCCTTTCCCTCCGGGAGAGGGGACTGAACGGGGATGCTTCAGAAGTAAGCCGACCTGAACGCGCATTGCCGAATCTACAATCGACCCGGTTATTCCGCTCGATACATCCCGCAAGACAATAAGGTCGGCTACCTCTCCCTCCGGGAGAGGGGACTGAACGGGGAGGCTTCAGAAGTAAGCCGACCTGAACGCGCATTGCCGAATCTACAATCGACCCGGTTATTCCGCTCGATACATCCCGCAGGACAATAAGGT
Organism: Pseudomonas sp. HMWF006; assembly: GCF_003061205.1. Taxonomy (NCBI): domain Bacteria; kingdom Pseudomonadati; phylum Pseudomonadota; class Gammaproteobacteria; order Pseudomonadales; family Pseudomonadaceae; genus Pseudomonas; species Pseudomonas sp. HMWF006. The sequence goes on along the minus strand of NZ_QAIU01000559.1, from coordinate 28,040 downwards.
CGGCTCCCTCTCCCTCCGGGAGAGGGGACTGAATGGGGGATGCTTCAGAAGTACGCCGACCTGAACGCGCATTGCCAAATCTACAATCGACCCGGTTATTCCGCTCGATACATCCCGCAAGACAATAAGGTCGGCTACCTCTCCCTCCGGGAGAGGGGACGGAACGGGGATGTTTCAGAAGTACGCCGACCTGAACGCGCATTGCCGAATCCATAATCGACCCGGTTATTCAGGTCGATACATCCCGCAAGACAATAAGGTCGGCTCCCTCTCCCTCCGGGAGAGGGCTGGGGTGAGGGAAGCTTGTGTCCTCAGTCGCTTTCAGCCCATCAAACTCCAGCGCCCAAGCACCGGGCGCGTTCCACTCACCCTTCATCCAAAGGACCCCGGATGCTTGAACTTGTCGCCGCTTTTATCTGCCTCACCACCCTGCTCACCTTCGTCAATTACCGCTTCATCGGCCTGCCCCCCACCATCGGTGTGATGGTCACCGCGCTGATGTTCTCCCTGCTGCTGCAAGGCCTGAGCGTGCTCGGCTACCCCGGTCTTGAAGAGCGCGTGCAGCAACTGATCGGCCAGATCGACTTCGGCGATCTGCTGATGAACTGGATGCTCTCGTTCCTGCTGTTCGCCGGCGCCCTGCACGTCAACCTGAATGACCTGCGCAGCTACCGCTGGCCCATCGGCCTGCTGGCGACCTTCGGTGTGTTGATCGCCACCGGCGTGATCGGCAGCCTCGCCTATTACATTTTTGCCCTGTTCGGCTGGCACGTGAGCTTCCTGTACTGCCTGCTGTTCGGCGCGCTGATTTCGCCGACCGACCCAATCGCGGTGCTCGGCGTACTGCGTACGGCCAATGCCTCCAAGCCGCTGAAAACCACGATCGTCGGTGAATCGCTGTTCAACGACGGTACGGCGGTGGTGGTGTTTACCGTGTTGCTGGGCATCGCCCAACTGGGCGAGACGCCGACCATCAGCGCCACCGCGATGCTGTTCGTTCACGAAGCCATTGGCGGCGTGCTGTTCGGCGGGCTGATCGGTTATGGGGTGTACCGGATGATCAAGAGCGTCCAGCAGCATCAGATCACAGTGATGCTGACCCTCGCGCTGGTGATCGGCGGTTCGGCGATGGCTACCGAACTGCACGTCTCGGCGCCGATTGCGATGGTGGTGGCCGGTCTGATCATCGGTAACCTGGGACGCAACCTGGCGATGAACGACATGACCCGCAAGTACCTCGACGGCTTCTGGGAGCTGCTCGATGACATGCTCAACGCCCTGCTGTTCGCCCTGATCGGCATGGAACTGTTGCTGCTGCCATTCAATTGGGCACACATAGCGGCGGCGAGTTTGCTGGCGCTGGCGATTCTGCTGTCGCGCCTGCTCACCGTGGCCCCGGCGATCGTCCTGCTGCGCCGCTGGCGCACGGTGCCGCGCGGCACCATCCGCATCCTGACCTGGGGCGGTTTGCGCGGCGGCGTTTCGGTGGCGCTGGCGCTGGCCCTGCCGCTGGGCCCGGAGCGCGATCTGCTGCTGAGCATCACCTACATCGTGGTGCTATCGTCGATCCTGTTGCAGGGGCTGACCATCGGCAAACTGGTCAAGCACGCCACCCGTGACGAGCCGGCCACAGCGGCCGAGCCCGCCCACCATTGATCATTTCCTGATCCGCTGCGGGTCAGGCTTTTCGGCCTGATCCGCAGACTGTTGCGCTTTGTGCGTTTCCTTGGGAGTACCGGTCTCGCTGCGGATCTGCGCATGGCTGATCAGCGCGAAGATGAAACTGCCACCAATGATGTTCCCCGCCAACGTCGGCCCGGCGAACACCATCCAGAAATCACTCCATGGCAATTCACCGGCAAATACCAGATACGAGACTTCCGCCGAGCCGACCACGATGTGGGTGAAGTCGCCCAGCGCCATCAGGTAGGTAATGAGGATGATGATCCACATCTTGGCGCTCTCCATGGACGGGATCATCCAGACCATCGTGGCGATCATCCAGCCGGAGACAATGCCCTTGGCGAACATCTGGCTGGCGTGGTTTTCCATGACCTTGCGGCCGATTTCGAGAAAGGCGTGATCGGTTTTGCCATCGAAGATCGGCAGCTCGAGCATCACGTACGCCACCAGAATCGTGCCGCACAAATTGCCGAACAGCACCACAGCCCACAAGCGGATCAACCGGCCGAAATTCGCCAAGGTCGGTTTGGACATCACCGGCAGGACGGCAGTCAGGGTATTTTCAGTGAACAGTTGCTGGCGGGCGAGAATCACCGCGAGGAAACCCGCGCAGTAGCCGAAACTGGCGATGACCTTGAATTCCTCGCCCTCGGGCAGGCGCGAATTGAGCAGGCCCATGCCCATCAGCGACAGGCCCATGGTCAACCCGGCGGCGAGCGCCGACCACCACAGCGCGGCAATGCTGCGCTCCAGTTCCTGGTCGCCCTGAGTGCGGATGATTTCATGCAGAACCGCCGCGCGGGGCGGCTGGCTTTTCTCGACTTCATGTTTTTCATCGGTCGAGAGGTCGGGGGTCTTGCCGTCTGTCGGGGTGCTCATGGCGTGGTAACCAGTGGGGGGGCTTTTAGCTACGACCCCCGCCGTTCACAGCTGTTCAGTAGTCAGATAAATCTTCGGTGACGCTGAAACCACTATCGCGAGCAGACTCACGCCTACAGGTACGACTCAGTCACTGACAAAGGAGTGAACCTGTTCGCGATGAAGCCAACTAGAGGTTACTTAGTGACCAATTCATCTTCCTTGAACTGGTCTTTGACGTACTTGATCTCGGTCCGCCCGTGCGGTGCCGGCAAGCCGTCTTCGCCCAGATTCACGAAAACCATCTTCTCGACCGTGAGAATGCTCTTGCGGGTGATCTTGTTACGCACTTCGCAGGTCAGGGTGATTGAGGTCCGACCGAACTCGGTGGCAGTGATGCCCAGTTCGATGATGTCGCCCTGGCGCGAGGCGCTGACGAAGTTGATTTCGGAAATGTACTTGGTCACCACGCGCTGATTGCCCAACTGGACGATGGCGTAGATCGCCGCTTCCTCGTCGATCCAGCGCAGCAGGCTGCCGCCGAACAGAGTGCCGTTGGGGTTCAGGTCTTCGGGTTTTACCCATTTGCGGGTGTGGAAATTCATGGGGGGCTCCGGATTTGAGGCGTTGGGGCAACAGGGTTTTGCCCCCCAGCTTCAAGTTTTAAGCTACAAGCTGCAAGTAAAAGCAGATTCGCTGTTACTTGCCGCTTGTAGCTTGCCGCTTGCCACTAGCCGGACAAAGAAAGCTATAATCGCCGCCGATTCAGAACGGCTACTGCCGTTTTCCCGCCACCTGTCCGAGGGGCGCTGCAGCAGGTTCAACCTGTCAGGCTCGGATGGGGCGTTGACTGGCCACGGCCGGACACTAAACGCACAACGGCGCCCATTCGCATACATTACGAATGGAGGCTCTTCATGAGCGCTGTTATCACGCCTGCAGATTTTAACGATTACAAAGTTGCCGACATGTCCCTGGCTGCCTGGGGCCGTCGCGAAACCATCATCGCCGAGTCGGAAATGCCGGCCCTGATGGGTCTGCGCCGCAAGTACGCGTCCGAGCAGCCGCTCAAGGGCGCAAAAATCCTCGGCTGCATCCACATGACCATTCAGACTGCCGTGCTGATCGAAACCCTGGTTGCCCTGGGTGCCGAAGTACGCTGGTCGTCCTGCAACATCTTCTCGACTCAGGATCAGGCTGCTGCGTCCATCGCCGCTGCCGGCATCCCGGTGTTCGCCTGGAAAGGCGAAACTGAAGAAGAGTACGAGTGGTGCCTGGAGCAAACCATCCTGAAAGATGGCCAGCCATGGGACGCCAACATGATCCTCGACGACGGCGGCGACCTGACTCAGCTGCTGCACGACAAGTACCCACAGGTGCTGGACCGCGTTCACGGCGTGACCGAAGAAACCACCACCGGCGTTCACCGCCTGCTGGACATGCTGGCCAAGGGCGAGCTGAAGATCCCGGCCATCAACGTCAACGACTCGGTGACCAAGTCCAAGAACGACAACAAGTACGGCTGCCGTCACAGCCTGAACGATGCGATCAAGCGCGGCACCGACCACCTGCTGTCCGGCAAGCAAGCGCTGGTCATCGGCTACGGTGACGTGGGCAAGGGCTCCGCGCAGTCCCTGCGTCAGGAAGGCATGATCGTCAAGGTTTCCGAAGTTGACCCGATCTGCGCCATGCAAGCGTGCATGGACGGTTTCGAGCTGGTTTCGCCGTTCATCGACGGCATCAACGACGGCACCGAAGCGAGCATCGACAAAGCGCTGCTGGGCAAGATCGACCTGATCGTGACCACCACCGGTAACGTCAACGTTTGCGACGCCAACATGCTCAAAGCCCTGAAGAAGCGCGCTGTTGTCTGCAACATCGGTCACTTCGACAACGAAATCGACACCGCTTTCATGCGCAAGAACTGGGCATGGGAAGAAGTGAAGCCACAGGTACACAAGATCCACCGTACCGGCCCGGGCGCTTTCGACGCACAGAACGACGACTACCTGATCCTGCTGGCCGAAGGCCGTCTGGTGAACCTGGGCAACGCCACCGGTCACCCAAGCCGCATCATGGACGGTTCGTTCGCCAACCAGGTACTGGCCCAGATCTTCCTGTTCGGCCAGAAGTACGCCGACCTGTCGCCTGCCCAGAAAGCCGAGCGCCTGACCGTTGAAGTACTGCCGAAGAAACTCGACGAAGAAGTGGCCCTGGAAATGGTTCGCGGTTTCGGCGGCGTGGTCACTCAACTGACCAAGCAACAGGCTGACTACATCGGCGTGACCGTCGAAGGCCCGTTCAAGCCGCACGCCTATCGCTATTAAGAGCAGCTGCGAGCTTCAAGCTGCAAGCTGCAAGTAAAAGCGGTTGGTTTACTTGAGGCTTGTAGCTGTCGCTGGCTTCTTCATCGTTATTACGCAGCCGCTGGCTGCAAGCTTCAGGCACAGGATCCCGGCGCTCCGCCCTCTTGCAGCTTGAAGCTTGCAGCTCGTAGCTGGAGGTCCCCTCCATGTCCCAAGACCGTCGCTACAGCTTCGAGTTCTTCCCGACCAAAACCGATGCCGGGCAAGAAAAACTGCTCGCCACTGCTCGTCAGCTGGCCACGTACAACCCTGACTTCTTTTCCTGCACCTATGGCGCTGGCGGTTCGACCCGTGATCGCACCCTCAACACCGTTCTGCAACTGGAAAACGAAGTCAAAGTACCGGCCGCACCGCACCTGTCGTGCGTCGGCGACAGCAAGGACGACCTGCGCGGCCTGCTGAACGAGTACAAGGCAGCCGGCATCAAGCGCATTGTCGCCCTGCGCGGCGACCTGCCATCTGGCATGGGCATGACCAGCGGTGAGCTGCGTCACGCCAATGAGCTGGTTGAATTCATTCGTGAAGAAACCGGTGATCATTTCCACATCGAAGTCGCCGCTTACCCGGAGATGCATCCGCAAGCGCGCAACTACGAAGACGATCTCGCCAACTTCGTGCGCAAGGCTCGCGCCGGCGCCGACAGCGCAATCACCCAGTACTTCTTCAACGCCGACAGCTACTTCTACTTCGTCGACCGTTTGCAGGCGCTGGGCGTGGATATTCCGGTGGTGCCGGGGATCATGCCGATCACCAACTACAGCAAGCTGGCGCGTTTCTCCGATGCCTGCGGTGCGGAAATCCCGCGCTGGATCCGCAAGCAACTGGAAGCCTACGGCGATGACGCACAAAGCATTCAACGCTTTGGCGAACAGGTCGTCAGCGAGATGTGCGAACGCCTGCTGCAGGGCGGCGCACCGGGTCTGCACTTCTATTCCATGAACCAGGCGGAACCAAGCCTGGCGATCTGGAACAACCTGAAACTGCCGCGGTGAAGCAGCTGCAAGCTTCAAGCTGAAAGCGACAAGCAAGATCAAGAGATCGCAGCCTTCGGCAGCTCCTACAGGGGTGTCGCAGCTGCGATCTTTTGCTTTTAAAGCCCCGAAACAGAGCTTCTGCTGCCACTTTCTGGCTCTTTCGCGTTTCTCGTCGTAATCTCAAGCCATGCCTTTGATCGCGCAATTATTCGCCGTGCTGGTTTTTGCTTGCCTGAGCCTTGCCGCTCGGGGCGAGAAGCTGCGTATCGTCACCGAGCCGTGGGCGCCTTATGTCTACGAAGACGGCGGCAAGAAACTCGGGCTGGACTACGAAACCACCGCCATCGTGTTCAAGCGCCTGGGCATCGAGGTCGAGTGGCAGTTCCTGCCGTGGAAGCGCTGCCTGTCGATGCTGGAAACCGGTCAGGCCGACGGTGCACTCGACATTTTTCACAGTGTCGAACGCGAAGCCACCCTGCTCTATCCGAGCGAACCACTGTCCGACGTCGAATTCGTGATGTTCTACGCCAACGACCGGCCGCACCCGTTCAGCAGACTCGAAGAACTCAAAGGCCTGACCGTCGGCACCTCGCCCGGCTATCTGTACAGCCCGGATTTCAGTGAATCAACGCTATTTACCCGCGAGCCGGCACCGACCCATGAAGCCAACTTCGGCAAACTGGTGCGCGGGCGCATCGACCTGTTGATCACCGATCGCCGCGTCGGCCAGCATTTGCTCGATGCATTGAATATTCGCGATCAGATCACTGAAAACCCCACCGTCATTAGCCGCCAGAGCCAATTTCTCGCGGTTCGGCGCAATGCTGGC
>NZ_QAIU01000559.1:11859-21320 GCF_003061205.1 Pseudomonas sp. HMWF006 | reverse complement strand
ATTCAAGCGCGAACCCGCCTATGCCGAGCTGAGCGCCCGTTATGGCGCGGCTCCCGTTATCGGGGCGCCGCTGGGCAATGCCTCGGCCAGCAGCAAAACCGTTGAGCAGCAGGAAAGCAGCGCGCGGTGATTGCTCTGTTATACTCCGGCGTTCCCGCCAGGCTCACGCCCGGACGCCCGGAACCGTAACAGGCCTCTCGACCCGCTACAGCGCAGCTCTCCAGCCCGCGCGAGCGCTCCAGACGTGCCTTCGGAACCGCAGCAGGACCGGACGGGATTGCGTCCTCTTAAACGTGATTCGCGCCAGGCAAGACTCCCATTGGGCCAAGCCCTAACTAAAACAGGATTACTCATGTCCTTTGCTTCCCTCGGTCTCTCCGAGGCTTTAGTCCGCGCCATCGAAGATGCGGGCTATACCGAGCCTACTCCGGTGCAACAGCGGGCCATTCCCGCCGTGTTGCAAGGTCGCGACCTGATGGTTGCGGCACAGACAGGTACCGGTAAAACCGGCGGTTTCGCCCTTCCAATCCTGGAGCGGTTGTTCCCTAACGGTCACCCGGACAAATCCCAGCGTCATGGCCCGCGCCAGCCGCGCGTTCTGGTCCTGACGCCGACCCGCGAACTCGCGGCCCAGGTTCACGAGAGCTTCAAGATCTACGCCCGTGACCTGAAATTCGTCAGCGCCTGCATCTTCGGCGGCGTCGGCATGAACCCGCAGGTTCAGGCCATGTCCCGTGGTGTCGACGTGCTCGTCGCCTGCCCGGGTCGCCTGCTCGACCTCGCCGGCCAGGGCAGCGTCGATCTGTCCCACGTCGAAATCCTCGTCCTCGACGAAGCCGACCGCATGCTCGACATGGGTTTCGTGCACGACGTGAAGAAGGTCCTCGCACGTCTGCCGGCCAAGCGTCAGAACCTGCTGTTCTCGGCGACTTTCTCCAAAGACATTACCGATCTTGCCGGCAAGCTGCTGCACAACCCGGAACGCATCGAAGTGACGCCGCCGAACACCACGGTCGAGCGCATCGAACAACGGGTCTTCCGTCTGCCGGCCAGCCACAAGCGTGCGCTGCTCGCGCACCTGATCACTGCCGGCGCCTGGGAACAGGTGCTGGTGTTCACCCGCACCAAGCACGGCGCCAACCGTCTGGCCGAGTACCTGGACAAGCACGGCCTGCCAGCCGTCGCGATCCACGGCAACAAGAGCCAGAATGCCCGCACCAAAGCCCTGGCCGACTTCAAGGCCGGCGAAGTGCGCATTCTGGTCGCGACTGACATCGCTGCCCGCGGCCTGGACATCGACCAGTTGCCACACGTGGTCAACTTCGAACTGCCGAACGTCGATGAAGACTACGTGCACCGTATCGGCCGTACTGGCCGCGCCGGTCGTTCGGGCGAGGCGATCTCGCTGGTGGCCCCGGACGAAGAAAAACTGCTGAAAAGCATCGAACGCATGACCAAGCAGAAAATCGCCGATGGCGACCTGATGGGCTTCGATGCCAGCACCATCGAGGCCGAGAAGCCTGAAGTGCGCGAGCGTCCGGACATGCGCAACCCGCGCAATTCCCGTGGCCCGCGTGGCGACGGTCCGAATGGCGGCGGCGGTGGCGGCGGTCGCAAGGACAAAGGCAAGGACAAGGGTAAGGAAAAACCCGCTGGTGAACGCGGCGAGCGCCCTGCCCGTCAGCAGAAGCCACGTGAAGGCACTCCGGCCCGCGAACAGCGTCAACCGTCGCAGCCGCCACGCGCCGCCGCTGATCGTGCACCGGACGAGTTCCTCGACGACGATATTGATAACTTCGGTAACCGCGTTGATTACGTGCCCAAAGCCGCCCCGGCCGGTGGCCGTGGTCGCCGTCCAGGCGCTCCGGCACAAGGCACTGGCGCTGGCGCCCCTCGTGGCGGTCAGCCGCAGGGTCGCCAGAACGGTCCGCGCAACAGCAACGGTTCGAGCACCGGCACCCCGCCGGCCAAACGCAACGGCCCGCGCAATGGCGCACCACGTGACGGTCAGTCGGGTCGTCGTGACGAGTCCTCGTCGCGCAACCGTCGTCCAGCCCGTGACGATCAGCCACGTACCGAACCAGCCGTGCAGAACCCGCGCAGCAACGGTCCGAAGATCATGCACAAGGAATCGAAAGCCGACCGCTTCCCGACGCCTGAGCAGCTCGATCAACTGCCAAGCCGCCCACGTGGCGAGAAACCAGCCCTGCTGACCCGCAATCGCTGATTTCACGCTGCAATAAAAAATGCCCCGACTCGCAAGAGCCGGGGCATTTTTTATGCCGTCACCAATCCCCGCCTCACCACAATCCCCCTGTGGGAGCGAGCTTGCTCGCGAAAGCGTCGGATCAGTCGAGACCTCTGGTGAATGACACACCGCATTCGCGAGCAAGCTCGCTCCCACAGGGGATGTGTATGACGGACAATAAAAAACGCCCCTGGCCTTGCGACCGGGGGCGTTTTTGTGTGGCGGACGAAAGTTACTTAACTTTCACGCCTTCCAGCGAGATGTCCAGATCTGCGGTTTGCGAGGTAGGACCTGGGCCCTTGATCCCGAAATCGTTCAGGTTGAGGGTGGTCTTGGCATTGAAGCCTGCACGCTCGCCGCCCCACGGATCCTTGCCTTCGCCGTTGAACGTGGCCTTGAAGGTCACAGGCTTGGTCACGCCGTGCAGAGTCAGGTCACCGGTCACGTCAGCAGTCTTGTCGCCGGTCGATTTAACGGCGGTGGAGACGAACTTGGCGTCAGCGAATTTGCCCACGTCCAGGAAGTCTTTGCTGGCGATGTGCTTGTCACGCTCGGCGTGGTTCGACCACAGGCTGGCGGTTTTCACGTCGACGGAGATTTTGCTGGCTTCAGGCTTGGCCGAATCCCACGAGAACGTGCCGTCGAAGTCTTTGAAAGTACCGTGGATGAAGCTGTAACCCAGGTGGCTGATTTTCCAGTCAACGAAGGCGTGCTGGCCTTCCTTGTCGATTTTGTAGTCCGCAGCCATGGCCTGACCAGCCGAGAGCAGTGCAGAACCGATTGCCAGAGCGGCCAGAGTCTTTTTCAACATGCTTTCTTTTCCTTTGAGTCGAGGTTGAATTTCAGGCTTTGCGACCGAGCATTCGCGTCAGGGTCGCATCACGATCAATAAAGTGGTGCTTCAATGCTGCCAACGCATGGAGGCCGGAAAAAATTACCAGCGTCCACGCCAGCCAGAGATGAATCACCCCAGCGGTATCTGCCTGATCCGGTAGCCCGGAAACCAGTGCAGGAACTTCAAACAGGCCAAACACCGGGATCCCGACACCGTCTGCGGTGGAAATCAGGTAACCGGCAAGCATCACAGCGAACAGCGCCAGATACAGAAACCCGTGGCCGAACTTTGCACCAATACGGGTCATGCGACTGTAGCTTTGCAGCGTCGGCGGCGGTGGGCTGATAAAGCGCCACAGCACCCGTAATACCATCACACCCAGCAGCACCAGTCCGATGCTCTTGTGCAGATCCGGCGCCTCTTTGCGCCAACTGCTGTAGTAATCCAGCCCGACCATCCACAGACCCAGCGCGAACAGTCCGAAGACCACCAGCGCCACGCCCCAGTGCATGAAGATGCTGACCCAACCATAGCGCGAAGAAGAGTTACGTAGCTGCATTGCCCAAATCCTGTGAGAACTGCGAACCAAGACTAGCGAGTTATCTATCGAATTAAAGCGGAAAATTTTGCTTTGAAATATCGAGAAATACGATCAAGAGTCTTGAGCATGGTGGTTAAGGAAAGATTAAAGGGGAAAGTGTGGGGCAGGATACTGGGTACAGATCCAAAGTTAGTGCTGCCTGAACCGGCCTCTTCGCGAGCAAGCTCGCTCCCACAAGGGATTGCATTCCAGTTGCGGGATCACGGTCGAATAATGTGGGAGCGAGCTTGCTCGCGAAGGCGGTTTGGCAGGCAAAAAAAAGCGCGGCCTGCAAGCCGCGCTTTTTCATTCACCGCAAAGCCTTACTGCGCTTTGCTGTCGGTGCTTGCTGCCGGAGCCGGAGCGGCCGCCGGTTTAGCCGCTGGCTTCTTCGCCGGTTCAGCCTTTTTCGCCGCCGGTTTGGCCGGGGCTTTTTTCGCTTCGGTCTTCGCAGCAGGCTTCTTCGCCGCAGGCTTGGCTGCCGCTTTCTTCGCCGGCTCGGCTTTCACCGGAGCGGCTGGCTTCGGTGCTTCCACCGGTGCTGGCGCAGGTGCCGGAGTCGGCGCAGGCGCTGGTGCCACAGGCGCCGGAGCTGGCTCTGGAGCCTTCACCGGTTCTGGCTTCTTCTCGTCATCCGAACCGCCGAACAGGTTGCTGAAGAAGTTGCCCTTCTTCGCTGCCACGGCACCTGCCGCGCCTGCCGCTGCTGCGGTTGCAGCCGCCGGGCCGACTTTGACCGGCTCGAACGACTTGCCAGCCGCCAGATCTTCAACCTGACTGGCCGCACGCTGACCAGTGCGCAGTGCGCCTTCCAGGGTGCCCGGGTACAAGGTGTCGGTATGTTCGCCGGCAAACGCTACGCGTTGCAGCGGACGTTCCCACAGACGCCAGAACTTGCTGATCTGGCCTGGACCGAAGGCCAGGTAAGCGCCGCCCATCGACGGGTCGGTGCTGTAGCGACGGATTTCATAACCGGTGAACGAGCCACGGGCCTGTGGATAAAACGCGTGCAGACGGATCAGCACCTGATCGACCATCTGCTTGTCGCCGAACGCCTGCATCACGCGGGCGTTGTCGCCGGACAGGTTGATCACCACGTTGGCGCCGCCCTTCAGGGCTGGCTCGATCCAGAGCATGCCGAGGCCGGCGTTGCTGTAGATCTCGCCGGACATGCGCGCCTTGCTTTCCCACACCGGCGTCTTGAACTTCAACATGATCTGGTCGCGCCAGCCGTAGTTGGTGCCCTTGATCGCCGCCAGGTGCTGGGCGTCCAGCGCCGGGGTCAAGGCAATCTTGTTCAGCGCGCGCAGTGGCACGGCCAACACCACGTAGTCTGCCTGATAACCAACACTGCCGACCTTGACGGTCACGCCGTCCTTGTCCTGAGTGATCGCGGACACCGGCGAGTTGGTCTTGATGGTCTTGATCTGCTTGACGAAGGCCTGGGCCAGCACCTGACTGCCGCCGACCAGACGCGAGGCGCGCAGGTCGCGGTCGGAGACGCCGCGATACACGCGGTTTTGCTGGGCGAAGTACAGCAGCGACAGACGCGACGGCTCGTCGTAGTGAGTGCGGATGTCCTGATTGATCAACTGACGCGCCGTGGCCGGCAGGTTCTGCTTGTCGAGCCAGCTCGACACGTTGATCTGGTCCAGCGCATGCAGGGTGCTGGTCGCGGCCGGGTTCTGCGGATCGTCGATCGAGCGCGCCAGATCGTCGAGGGTTTTCTGGTAGCGCTTCAAGGCCTCGGCGGTGGCCGGCTGCTTGGTCGCCAGATCGGCAGCGGAGAAATACTCGCCGTCGATCAGATAACCCGGGGTACGCACGAACTCAGGGGCCGGCGTGGTGCTCAGCTTGAAGGTCGAGACGTACTTGTTCAGCACCGGCTGGGTCTTGTCGTTGCCGATCCACTCGCTGGTGGCCATACCGGAGCGACCGCCCAGGCTCGGTTTGGCTTCCAGCAGCGTGACCTGCCAGCCTTTGTTTTGCAGTTCATAAGCGGCAGTCAGGCCCGACAGGCCGCCGCCAATCACGATCGCGGTTTTATCCTTGGCCAGCGCCGTAACGCTGAACAGCCCCAACATCACCAGCGCACAGGCGCGCAGCCAACCGACAGACATTCAGCGAACTCCGGAAATACACGTAGGAAAAAGCAGTTTTGCGGGTCAGACGACCCAAAGAACCGCGAAGAATACGTTAGCCATCAAAACGCCGCCAGCGACGTCTATCGGCTCATACAAAGTAGCTCAATCGACACAATGGGTTGTCCCCACGCGACGCATTGCATAGGCTTGCGCGATTGTTTGCCCGCGCCTGACGCGAGCCGCCTCGAGGAGACTGTAAATGGGCCTGAATAACCAGTGGATGCAACGCGACCTCGCGGTGTTGTGGCATCCCTGCACCCAGATGAAAGACCACGAACAGCTGCCGCTGATCCCGATCAAGCGCGGTGAAGGCGTCTGGCTCGAAGACTTCGAAGGCAAGCGCTACCTCGACGCCGTCAGCTCGTGGTGGGTCAACGTGTTCGGCCACGCCAACCCGCGCATCAATCAGCGCATCAAGGATCAGGTCGATCAGCTGGAACACGTGATCCTTGCCGGCTTCAGCCATCAGCCAGTGATCGAGCTGTCCGAGCGTCTGGTGAAGATGACCCCGGAAGGCCTGAACCGGGTGTTCTACGCCGATAACGGTTCGTCCTGTATCGAAGTCGCGCTGAAAATGAGCTTTCACTACTGGCTCAACCGCGGCCAGCCAAACAAAAAGCGCTTCGTCACCCTGACCAACAGCTACCACGGCGAAACCATGGCGGCGATGGCGGTCGGCGACGTGCCGCTGTTCACCGAAACCTACAAAGCGCTGCTGATGGACACCATCAAGGTGCCGAGCCCGGATTGCTACGGGCGTCCCGAAGGCATGAGCTGGGAAGAACACTCGCGCAACATGTTCGCCGCCATGGAACAGACCCTGGCAGAGCATCATGACAGCGTCGCGGCAGTGATTGTCGAGCCGCTGATTCAGGGCGCCGGCGGCATGCGCATGTATCACCCGGTGTACCTCAAGCTGCTGCGCGAGGCCTGCGACCGCTATGGCGTGCACCTGATTCACGACGAAATCGCCGTCGGCTTCGGCCGCACTGGAACCATGTTTGCCTGTGAACAGGCCGGCATCCGCCCGGACTTCCTCTGCCTGTCGAAAGCCCTGACCGGCGGCTACCTGCCACTGGCGGCGTGCCTGACCACCGACGAGGTCTACAGCGCGTTCTACGACGACTACCCGACCCTGCGCGCCTTCCTCCACTCGCACAGCTACACCGGCAACCCGCTGGCCTGTGCGGCGGCGCTGGCGACGCTGGATATCTTCGAGCAGGACAACGTCATCGAAAACAACCAGGCATTGGCCCAGCGCATGGCCTCGGCCACTGCGCATCTGGTCGATCACCCGAATGTCAGCGAAGTGCGCCAGACCGGCATGGTCCTGGCGATCGAGATGGTCAAGGATAAGGCCACCAAAGAGGCCTACCCTTGGCAGGAACGCCGTGGCCTGAAGGTGTTCCAGCATGCGCTGGAGCGTGGCGCGTTACTGCGTCCGCTGGGCAGCGTGGTGTATTTCCTGCCGCCGTACGTGATCACCCCGGAGCAGATCGACTTCCTCGCCGACGTCGCCAGCGAAGGCATCGACATTGCTACGCGTGACAGCGTCAGCGTGGCCGTGCCGAAAGACTTCCACCCCGGCTTCCGCGATCCGGGCTGATTCCTGAGGATTCAGACCAACCCTGTGGCGAGGGGATTTATCCCCGTTCGGCTGCGCGGCAGCCGTAAAATCAGCCCATGCAATACTCCTGACTCACCGCGATTGCAGATTTTGGGGTGGCTTTGCCACCCAACGGGGATAAATCCCCTCGCCACAAAAGCTCTGCATTACAGCAAGTACGCGCCCATTTTTTAGAGACCCGAAATGAGACTGTCCCGCTTCTTTATCGACGCCCCCCTGAGCACCGGCGAACACGAACTGCCGGAAGCCCAGGCGCATTACATCAGCCGCGTGCTGCGCATGGCCGAGGGCGATGCGGTGCAGTTGTTCGACGGCTCCGGCCATGAATTTCGCGGCACACTGCTGGAAGTCGGCAAGAAGCGCGTGACCGTGCAGATCGACGAGCAATTCGCCGGCCAGGTTGAATCGCCGCTGCACATCCACCTCGGCCAGGGCCTGTCCCGTGGCGAACGGATGGACTGGGCGATTCAGAAAGCCACCGAGCTGGGCGTGAGCGAAATCACCCCGATCTTCAGCGACCGCTGCGAAGTCCGGCTCAAGGACGAACGCGCCGACAAACGCCTGCTGCACTGGCGTCAGGTGGCGATCAGCGCCTGTGAACAGTGCGGGCGCTCACGAGTGCCGGTGATTCATCCGCCGCTGCTGCTGGCCGACTGGCTGAAGCAGACCCAGGCCGAATTGAAGCTGGTGCTGCACCCGGTGGCGGAGCCGCTGGTGAGCCATGCGAAACCTTCGACACTGGCGTTTCTGATCGGGCCGGAGGGTGGCTTGTCGGAGGCTGAAGTCGAGCAGGCCAAGGGTAATGGTTTCCATGCCGCCCGCCTCGGACCGCGGGTGTTGCGCACCGAAACCGCGCCGGTGGTTGCACTGGCGGTGGCCCAACAGCTTTGGGGTGATTTCTAAGGCCCCTTCGCGAGCAAGCTCGCTCCCACAGTAGATCTCCGGTGAGCACAGATTTTGTGAACACCCTAGATCCAATGTGGGAGCGAGCTTGCTCGCGAATGCGGCGTGTCATTCAGCAAAAAAGTTGGTTGACCTGACGCCTTCGCGAGCAAGCTCGCTCCCACAGGGATTACATTTACAGGACATAAAACAGAATCGCCACAAAGTGCAGCAGGCTCCCGGCGATCACAAACAGGTGCCAGATCCCGTGCGCATGCCGCAACCGGTGATCGAGGGCAAAAAAGATGATCCCCACGGTGTACAACACCCCGCCCGACGCCAGCCAGGCAAACCCTGTCGTACCCAGTGCCGCAATCAACGGTTTCACCGCCACCAGCACAATCCAGCCCATCACCGCGTAAATCACGATCGACAGGATCCGCGCCTCCGAGCGTGGCTTGATCTCCTGCAGAATACCGATCAGCGCCAGCCCCCAGACAATCCCGAACAACGTCCAGCCCCACGGTCCGCGCAGGGTCACCAGGCAGAACGGTGTATAGCTGCCGGCGATCAGCAGGTAGATCGAAAAGTGATCGACCTTCTTCATGATCGCTTTCTTGCGCCCGCGCACGCTGTGGTACACGGTCGAAGCGCTGTACAGCACCAGCAAGGTAAACGCGTAGATCGCCACGCTGACAATTTTCCACGGACTGCCGTCGAGGCTGGCAATCACCAGCATCCACACGCCGCCGATAAACGCTGCCACTGCCCCGACCAGATGCGTCCAGGCGTTGAGTCTTTCCCCGTGATACATGTGTCACTCACCTCAAGATTCGTTACCGCAGCGCGCAAGGCTCGGGCCTTGAGCCTAAAAGCGCAATGTTTCTGTTCAACGCGGACCTGCGCACGCCACGGTAATTGGGCACAATCGGTCGATACCAAAAAGAGTCCGCGCCATGCTGATCGACGAAGAATTGACCCTGAAAAAACTCGAGGTGTTCCTCGCCTTCATGCGCACCGGCAACCTCGCCCGCGCCGCTGCCGAGTTGCAGACCAGCAATGTCAGCGTGCACCGGGCGATCCATTCGCTGGAAAGCGCCCTGCGTTGTCCGCTGTTCAAGCACGAAGGCCGCAACCTGACGCCA
>NZ_QAIU01000559.1:4165-11849 GCF_003061205.1 Pseudomonas sp. HMWF006 | reverse complement strand
GCTCGAAGAGCGCGCGCAGAAGTTGATCAATGACGTGGTCGAAAGCGTGCGCCTGACCCGCGAAGCCGCCGGGTTCTCCGCTGAACGCTTCAAGCTCGGCTCGCTGTATTCGCTGACGGTGAAGACCGTACCGCAACTGATCATGGGCCTGAAGATCCGCCGCAGCGAACTCAACATCGACCTGATTCTCGGCTCGAACATCGACCTGCTCTACAAGCTGAAAAACATGGAAGTCGACGCGATCCTGGTGTCGCTGGACGACAGCATCAACGACCCGGACTGCGAGCAGATCCCGTTGTTCTCCGACGATATATTCCTCGCCACGCCAGCAGATTCGAAGTTCGCACAACGCAGTGAAGTCGATCTGGCCGAGGTCCGCGATGAAACATTTATCACCTTGACCCAGGGCTTCGCCACCCATCAGGACGGCAACCGGGTGTTCAAACAGGCGGGGTTCGAGCCGAAGGTGGCGATGCAGGTGAATGACATCTTCACGCTGCTGAGCATGGTCAGTTCGGGGGTGGGTTATGCGTTGCTGCCGGGGCGGATTGCGGCGGTGTATGAGAATCGGGTCAAGCTGATTCCGTTGCAGGAGAAGTATCGGTTGCAGCAGCACATTGGTGTGGTGTTTTTGAAGGCCAAGGAGAGGGATCCGAATTTGCTGGCGTTGCTGGCGGAGTGTCGGATGTATGCCAATCGACAGGCTGGGATTTAGAGCAAAATCAAGAGCTACCCCCTCACCCCAGCCCTCTCCCCCAAGGGGGCGAGGGGGAAAGGGAGCAGATCTTCATGGGTTTCAAGACCTGAGTTCGACTCAGGACTTTCAAGTCGGCGTACCTCCAACATCCAACTCGGTCAGTCCCCTCTCCCTCAAGGAGTAGAGCGGGAAAGGGAGCAGATCGGGGACTTTTCAAGGCCTGAGTTCGACTCAGGCATTTCAGGTCGGTGGATAACGCGAAAACAACTCGGTCGGTCCCCTCTCCCTCCGGGAGAGGGCTAGGGTGAGGGCAGCTTTTAGCGACTAACCCATCAACCCGCGCATCGCCAGAAACAACAACGAAGGCCCAAGCAAACACCCAAGCGCGGTATAAAACGCCGCCGTCAGACACCCGTAAGGCACCAGCTTCGGATCGGTCGCCGCCAACCCGCCGGCCACACCGCTGGACGTGCCCATCAAGCCGCCGAAAATCACCGCACTGCGCGGATTGTTCAGGCCAATCATCGGCGCCACGAACGGCGTCATCACCATCACCAGAATCGCCTTGATCAGCCCCGCCGCAATCGACAGCGCCATCACCTCGGAGCTCGCGCCAATTGCCGCGCCGGTCACCGGGCCGACGATGTAGGTCACCGCGCCAGCACCAATAGTGGTCAGGCTCACGGCATCGGTGTAACCGAATGCCATCGCCACGCCAACACCCGCCACGAACGATGTACCTACACCGACAAACAGCGCCAGTACCCCGACGAATCCTGCACGTTTCAGCTCATCGACACTCACGCCGAAGGCCGTGGCCACAATCGCAAAATCGCGCAGCATCGCACCGCCGAGCAAACCGATGCCCGACAACAACGGAATATCCACCACGCCTTTCTGCCCACCGGTCAGTGCACCGCCGACATATGACAACACCAGCCCCAGCAGAATGGCGATGGCCGAGCCGTGCAAACGGCCCTTGGTGAAGGTGTTGGACATCCAGTAGGAGACCCACATGGTCAGCCCGACAATCAGAAACCCGCTGATCAAACCGTAGCCGGTGATCACTTTCATCATCGATTCGTACATGGCGATTACCCCGCAGTCTTGACTGGAGCGATCGGGGTCTGCTCCTTGTTGCCCATGCGCGTCAGCACAGGCACCAGGGCAAAAGCGATCACCACTGCGAGTGTGCCGGCGAGAATCGCCATCGGCCCGCCCTTCAACGCGCCATAGACGTTTTGCTGTGCGGCCATGGCGACCACGATTGGAATGTAGATAGCGCTCCAGAACTCGACGCCCTGCTCGGTCTTGCCCTTGAGCCAGCCGCTTTTGTTGAGATAACTGCCCAGACCGATCAACAGCAGCATTGCGATACCGACACCGCCGACGTTGGCCGGCACACCGATCAGCTTGCCGAGCAGCTCACCGACCCAAATACCCACCAGCGTACAAAAGGCGAGAAACGCCACACCGTAAATAATCATTGTTGTAGTCCTCAAAGTGCATCGTCGAATGTTGTTTTTGTTGTTCGAAGCTTGAGTCGGCGGTTTTAGAGTTGGCGGCCACCCTCCTCTCGCAACAGCGCCTGCAAGGTGTCGAGACGAGCACTGTCGAAGGCAGTGACCGTGCCCTGCTCGAACACCCGGCGCGCCAGCCCGGTCAGCACCGCACCGGGCGGCAGTTCGATTTGTAAACGCACGCCGCGCTCGTAGGCGCTTTGTACGGTGCCGCGCCAATCCACCACGCGGCACATGTTGAAAGCGAGGTCGTCACGCAGGGCATCAGGCTTGATCACCGGACGCGCGCGACTGCCACTCAGGTAAGCGATTTTCGGGTTCTTCAATTCAACTTTGGCAAAGGCTTCGGCGAGGGTTTGTGCAGGTGCCTCCAGCAGCGGACAGTGCGACGGCACGCTCACTGCCAAACGTTTTGCCAGACCAGCGCCACGACTGCGCGCCAGTTCGGCCACCGCTTGCATGGCCTCGTCACTGCCGGCAATCACCACCTGGTTATCGGCATTGATGTTGGCCAGGTACACCGGTGAATCCTCACTGTGCACCTGCGCCAACAGCGTTTCGACTGTGGATAATTGCAGGCCGATGATCGCGGTCATGCCATAGCCCTGTGGATAAGCTTGCTGCATCAACTCACCGCGCAGGCTGACCAAGTGCAACGCATCGCTGAAGCTCAAGGCTCCAGCGACCACCGCTGCCGGGTAGGCGCCGATGGACAGGCCAGCAACGTAATCCGCCGTGAGTCCGTCCTGCAACAACTGCCGCGATGCTGCAACGCCGGCGATCAGCAGGCACAGCTGAACCGCCCTCGTGGTGCGTAACGCTTCGCTGGAATCGAGCAGCAAAACATCTTCACCGAGCACATCGCTGGCCTCGATCAAGGTTTCCCGTGGCAAGCGCTGCAGCATGCCCGCTTGCTGCGCGCCCTGGCCGGGGAACACCAGCAAGCTGCTCACGCTGCCTGCTCCTGCGGGTTCCACGGGTCAGTCACCAGACACGCCTGATGCTGGTTTTTCAGCAGCACACGGGCCGATCCGCTGGCCCATTCGCGCAAGGCGACCGCACCGAACGGCGTTTGCAATTGCAGGTCGATCCGGCACGCAGCCTGATCGAAAAGCTCCACGAATTTGCGGGCCTGATTACGCGTGATCAACTGCGGCGTACGCAAAATCAGATCGAGATCACTGGCCGCGTGCATCGCTTTAAAACCGCTGGCCAATTCAAACCCGACGCTGCCGCTGATTCCCCAGACCCAACCGCAATCATCGAGCATTGGCCGCAGTTGCTGGAGTGCCTGCATCACCGGCAAATCACGCTCGCACTCAACATGACAAAGCGCCTCCGGACTGACCCGACAGGCAATCGACTCGACAGGCATGAAAGCCGCCAACCGCTGCTCGCGCAACACACCGCGCACGCCCACCGCGACGTAACCTTCAGCGCTCGAGGCGCGTCGCACCACCACTGGTTGCCCGGCCGCCAGCGACTCAACCGCCCACAACGGCGTATCCGCCGGCAACTGCGCCGGGCTCATGCCCCACAGCAGGTCGTGGGCCAGAGGCGTGTTCACCACTGCGCCCTCAGCAGCTCGCGTACACGGCTGGAAGCAGCACGATTTTTTGCGCCGAGACGGTTGCTCAAGTCAGTGCTGGAGATATCGCCGATGGCTTGCTTCAGGCATTCGTTCACCCGTACCAGATCCTCAACGGTCGGCTGTTCAATCTGCTCAACCGACAAGGTTTCCCAGAGCAGTCCGAGACTCGCATAGCTGTCGATGTCATACGCCATTGGCGGCACGCTGGCGGCCAGCGCTTCCAGTTCCTCGACACTGCGCAAGGTCACCCGCGCCGCCGAGGCCTTGCCCATCGCATGCACCATCACCCCGGGATCGCGCAGGGCAATCAAACGATTGGCCTGATAACCATGCGCCAGAAACGCCCCCGACATCGCTTTGCCCACCAACAGCGCAATCACCGGATGCCCGGCCAACCGCGCACGGGCATAACTGTCCGCCGCACCGGCCAGCGCTTGATGAATGCCGAGGGCTTCTTCGCGGCGACCGTAAGCCTGGCTCGGCACATCGACGATGGCGATGATCGGGCGTTTCTGTGTTTTGTCGCGGTCGGCAGTGATCGCCTCATCCACAGCCTTGGCCAGGCCCCAGCCTTCGAGCAAACCGACCTCGCCGTTGCGAGCACGTGGATAACGGTTGTCCGGGTCAGCGACCACGGCGATAAACCGTCCGAGTTCGCCATCCGCCACCTTCAACGAGGCCGGCAGCCCTTCAACCACCACAGCACCCGCGCTCAAGGCGTTGAACCAGTTCAAACCGCGCAGTGAATAACCGCTCATGAGCGCTCTCCTTGATACAGATCGCGAACCACCGACGGTTCGATTTGCTTGTCAGTGTTCAGGCTCGTCAGACGTTGCAGAAACCATTCGGCACGTTGGCTGCGCGGCTGCGTCGGCAAACCTTGCTGAAGCAATTGGCCAACCTGCTGCCGAATCTGCGTCACGTCATCGGCGACATAACGATCCACCAAGCCGCTGGCGAAACGCTGTTCACCACCGGTCAGGCTCCAGATGAAGGGCCGGTCGCGGGAGTCGTATTCTTCGATCCCGGCTTCCTGCTCGATCACTTGCGGGCCGTTCAAACCGAGACGCGCTTCCTGGGTCACCAACAGATAGCTGCACAGCGCAGCGGCAATCGACATGCCGCCGAAACAACCGACGCTGCCCGCCACCACACCGACCGCCGGTTGGTACTGCTGCAAATCGACAATCGCCGCATGAATATCGGCAATCGCCGCCAGCCCGAGGTTGGCTTCCTGCAAACGCACGCCACCGGTTTCCAGCAGCAATACGGCGCGGGTCGGAATGCCCTTACGGTTGTCTTCGGCGGCCAGTTCCAGCGCGCCGGCGATCTTCGCCCCGCCGACTTCGCCGAGGCTGCCGCCCTGGAACGCGCCTTCGATGGCAGCGATCACCACCGGCAACCCGTCGAGGTTGCCCTTGGCGATTACCACGCCGTCATCGGCCTGCGGCACCACGCCCTGGCGTTCGAGCCACGGCGACATGACGCGCTGAAACGGGTCGAGCAATTCGCGGAAGGTTCCGGCATCGAGCAAGGCTTGCGCCCGTTGCCGCGCACCGAGTTCGACGAAGCTGTGTTTGTGCAACAGCGCTGCGCTGTCAGTCATGGCCGATCTCCTCGAAACCTTGTTCCAGACGCAAGCGCACCACACCTGGCGTCGCGCCGAAATCGTGGATGTCGATGGCCATCGCCGGTGGTGTGGTGCCGTCGAACATCCGCGCAAACAGATGCTGCCAACGCTGCTGCGCACCGTTGACCGAAGTCTGCACCTTGATCGTCAGCTTGCCGGCCAGCCCCGGTTCGATCAGCACTTCCAGATCACCCGAGCCGACACAACCGACCAGCGCGCGCCCGCGTGGCGGCTGCCCGGCGGGGAATTCAAAGGATAAGGTTTCCATCAAAACGCTCCCTGAAGAATGCCGTCGCGCTCGATGCGATCGAGCAGCAGCGTGGCGGCGAGCAAGTCGGCGGCGCCACCGGGCGAGGCATTCAATGCGATGAGTTGTTGATCCAGTTCGTGCAAGCGGCGGCGACCGCTGAGGCTGGCGCTGCCGCCAGCGTCGAGCACCGCTTGCGCGCCCTGCTGCATGGCGTGCAGACCCTCTTCGCCAGCGCGATAGAGCACGCAGGTGTCGGCCAGGTCAGTCATGATTGCGAGCAAGGCGTCGAGCCGGGCGTTCTGTTCGCCGTGGCCGTTGGCGCGGCTGCGCTTGAGTTGCGGCAAGCCGCGTTGCAGTACGGAGGGGAAGCCGAGTTGCGCTTCTTCACGGGCGCCGCGTGCGCCGTAACGCAGGGCGACTTGGGCGCCGTGGCTGAGTGGGCGCGGTGCGTAGCGGTCGTCGAGTAATGCCAGACGTGCGGCGCGCAGGGTTACGGCATTGGTGCTGCTGGATTTCGCGTCCAGTGCAGCTGCTGTGACGATCAGGCCCAAGGCCCAGATCGCCCCGCGATGGGTGTTCACACCATTGGTGGTGGCGAGCATCGCTTGCTCGCCTTCGCGACCGATGCGGCCAATCGCTTCGCGCAACGTTGAATCGACTTCGCCGATCTCGACCGCCGCTTCAGCCATTTCCTTGAACGCCGGCCACAACGACAGCGCCGAAGCGTGCATCAGGCCCAAGTGCAAATCGGTGTGCGCGCCATTGCCGCGACGGTCGACCAGCGCCGGTTTCGGCGACAGATCGGCTTCGTCGATCAGCGCGTCCACCGCCAGATCAGCCAATCGATCAGCTTGGGACAGCGGTTTTGCTTGCAGGTTAAATGCGTGCATTACCAGCTCCTGAATTTGGCGGGCGGGTTGTACAAACCGCCGGACCACTCGACCAGATCAGCCACGCTTTTCGCTGCGAGCAGTTCGCGGGTGGCGTCGGTGCGGCGGATGCCGAGGTCTTCGGGCAAGGCGATCAGGCCTTCGCGGCGCATGCGCTCGGTGTCTTTCGGGTTGTGCCGCAGGCCGATGGCGGTGACGCCCGCCACCGCTGCGATCATCGCCTGACGCTCTTCCAGCGAGCGCGCCTTGTACAGGTAGGCGATGCCCTCTTCGGTGAGCAGGTGGGTGACGTCATCGCCGTAAATCATGATCGGCGCCAGCGGCATCCCGCTTTTCTTCGCCACCTCCACGGCGTCGAGGGTTTCGACAAAGGTCGGTTTGCCACCCTCCTGGAAGGTCTCGACCATTTGCACCACGAGTTTCTTGCCGCGTTCGAGCATCGGTTGCTGCGCATCGTCGTGGCGCATATCGAGCCACGCCGGGGTGCCGTGACGCCGGCCGCGTGGATCGTGGCCCATGTTCGGCGCACCGCCGAAACCGGCGAGGCGACCACGGGTCACGGTCGAGGAATGGCCGTCGCCATCGACCTGCAACGTCGCGCCGATAAACAGATCCACCGCGTACTGCCCGGCGAGCTGGCAGAACATCCGGTTGGAACGCAGCGAGCCGTCGCGGCCGGTGAAAAACACGTCGGGCCGTGCGGCGATGTAGTTTTCCATGCCCAGTTCGGTGCCGAAGCAATGCACGCTTTCGACCCAGCCACTTTCGATCGCCGGGATCAGCGTCGGGTGCGGGTTGAGCGTCCAGTTGCGGCAGATCTTGCCCTTGAGGCCGAGGGATTCGCCGTAGGTCGGCAGGATCAGTTCAATGGCGGCGGTGTTGAAACCGATGCCGTGGTTGAGCGACTGCACATTGTGTTTTTCGTAGATGCCACGGATCGCCATCATCGCCATCAACACGTGCACCGGTTTGATGTGCCGTGGGTCGCGGGTGAACAGCGGTTCGATGTAGAACGGCTTGTCGGCGACTACGACAAAATCGACCCATGACGCGGGAATGTCCACGCGGGGCAGTTCGCTGACGTCGTCGACCAACTGATTGACCTG
>NZ_QAIU01000559.1:0-4155 GCF_003061205.1 Pseudomonas sp. HMWF006 | reverse complement strand
GTGCCGGGGTGTCTTCGGTGCTCGGGCCGGTGTAGATGTTGCCGGCGCGGTCAGCCATGAACCCGGCCGAGAGCACGACATTGGGAATCAGGTCCACCACCAGCCGCGCATAGAGTTCGATGTAGGTGTGAATCGCGCCGACTTCCAGCAGGCCGTCTTCGAGCAACTGGCTGATGCGCAGGCTCTGGGTGCCGGCAAAGGAGAAGTCGAGCTTGCGGGCGATGCCGCGTTCGAACAGGTCCAGATGCTCGGAGCGACCGACGCTGGGCATGATCATGTGCAGGTCGTGGAGCTTTTCCGGGTCAGCCTTGGCCAGCGAACGAGAAAGGAAATCCGCCTGCTTCTGGTTGTTGCCCTCCAGCACCACGCGGTCGCCGGGATGGATCAGCGCTTCGAGCGCGGCGACGATCTTGTCGGTGGGCAACACCACACCGTCGGCCAGCCCGCGCACCTTGTCGAGACGCCGCTGCTTCTCGTCACGCCGCCGCGTCCAGCGCGAGTCGGGGGAAATTGTTGTTGTCATGCTCACTCCACGGGGTTCGCTGTCGTGGAGCTAAGGTAGGCGTGTGGGGTGGGGGCATCAATCAAGCGCGGTGGTGAATCGTTACGCTCAGGGTAATGATCAAGAGCCGCCCTCACCCTAGCCCTCTCCCGGAGGGAGAGGGGACCTACCGAGGTGTCTGGCGCCATACATCGACCTGCCCCACCGAGTCGATTATGGATTCACAGCAGTATTTTCAGGTCGGCGTAACTTGTGAGCATCCTGCGGTCGGCCCCCTCTCCCTCCGGGAGAGGGCTGGGGTGAGGGGCGGGCTTTTCCGCTATTCCGTCGGCACCAACTTATCCAACACCCGATTCACCGCCATCTCCGCCACCATCACCACCTGCGCAATACCCTGCACAGTCTTGCGGTGCGTACCTTCCACCATTGCTGCGTGGTTATTGAGCATGACCGTAGCCGAACCAAGGGTTTCACTGGCGTCGGCCAACAGCGATTCGGTGTCGGCATTGGGGTTGGCCATGTACAGCGTGTTGGGGGTGTAAGGCGTGGCCATCAGGTCGGCGTTGGTCAGGCCGAGGTAATGGTCGAGGGCGCGTTCGGCGGCTTCGTGGAGTTTCTTGGAGTCGGGGGATTCGTAGGGGGATGCCGGGTCGGTGGACGGCGGGTTAGGCGTTACTTTGAACATGGGGATGAACCTCTATCAGGCCTCACCATCCCGCTGCTAAACGGTAGGGTGGCGGCTATGCGCAAGTTAGCAGACCGGTCAAACCCCAACCCGGCGCACCCGAAGGTGCCATGCGCACAGCCACCATCAAGCGCAGGCGAATGCCTGACTGGATGAGACTTGTACAACCGAGGTAAGGAAGAAGCCGGGCTGCTAAACCCGATCACTGGGAATCAGTGACGGAATCAAGTTACGCAGCCTGCCCAAGGCGCACAAGCCGGCGGATTCTGGTGCATGCGTAGGCAGCGACGCAAGGATTTGTAGGCCAGGGAACCGTAACACAGAGTGTCTTTAAACAACTGCGCTGAAGAGTGTTTATTACTCACAGAGATTGAGGATTTGTCTGTCGGATTGAGGTGTGGCGACTGGCGCTTTCGCGAGCAAGCTCGCTCCCACAGGAGATCTTCAGAGAACGCAGATTTTGTGTACGACATAAACCCACTGTGGGAGCGAGCTTGCTCGCGAAGAGTCCAGTCTGGTCACCGCAAACCTTGGATCAGTGAACGAGCCCCGCCTCCACCAACAACTGCTCCAGCCCCAACAAATCCGGCACCTTCGCCACTTGGTCCCCGACCTGCACCGCCGCCTGTTCCAGCGCACACAACGGCACATCGACATAACTCAACTGACTGTCGAGCTTGTACGAGCGCGGAATCCCCTGCACCAGCAGCGCAATGAACTTCAGCTCCGGCAACCCGCCCAGCGCATTCAAAATCACGATCCGCGCTCGCTCGCCAATGACGATTTTCTGCCCGCACGCCGATTCAAAACTCAGCAGCGGAATCTGCCGCTCACGCCACGTAACCTTGCCGAGATACCACGGCGGCGTATCCAGGTCGAAGGCGCTGGCCTGATAGTCAATCAGCTCGGCCACGGCGACGTTGGGCAGGATCAGGTTGCGGTCGGCCAGTGGCAGCAGCAGGCCGGTGAGTTGGCTGGTGCGCGCGTTGTGGCGGCGCTCATGCATGTTTCTTGCTCCAGTGGGCAATGCTTTCGAGCAGCACCGATTCCTGATACGGCTTGCCGAGGTAGTCGTTGACGCCGATGGCCATCGCGCGGTCGCGGTGTTTCTGCCCGGTGCGCGAGGTAATCATGATGATCGGCAGGTGTTGCAGGCGTTCGTCGTGGCGCACCTGAGTGGCGACTTCGAAGCCGTCCATGCGCGGCATTTCGATGTCGAGCAGCATCAGGTCGGGCATGTGTTCTTCGAGCAGCAGCATCGCGTCGACCCCGTCCTTGGCGGTCAGCACATTCATGCCGTGACGTTCGAGCAAACGGCTGGTGACTTTGCGCACGGTCACCGAGTCGTCGACCACCAGCACCAGCAGCGGCTTTTGCGGCTCGCTGTCGATGTCCGCATGGGCCGGACGCTGCGCAACCCGCGCCTGCATCGCGCGGATCGGTGCGAGCAAATCGAGAATCAGCACCACCCGGCCATCGCCGAGAATCGTCGCCCCGGACACGCCCTGCACCGCGCCGAACTGCGGACCGAGGCTCTTGACCACGATCTCGCGGGTACCGGCCATCGCGTCGACCTGCACCGCGATGTGCCGGTCGTTGCACTGCACCAGCAGCACCGGCAATGGCAGGCTCTGGCCGAGCAGTTTCGGGCGTGGCGCAGTTTTCAGCAGTTCGCCCAGATAGCACAACTCATAGCGTTGGCCGCCGTAGTGGTAGCTCGGCGGGTCGTTACGGAAGTGCCCTTCCAGATCATTCGGCAGGACGCGGACGATGCCTTCGATGGTGTTCAGCGGAATCGCGTATTGATCCTCGCCGCACTGCACCATCAGCGCGCGGTTGACCGACACGGTGAACGGCAGGCGAATGCGGAAATGCACGCCCTGCCCCGGCACCGAGTCGATGCTCATGATGCCGCCGAGCTGGCGCACTTCTTCGTGGACCACGTCCATGCCGACGCCGCGCCCGGAAATCTGCGTGATCTTTTCAGCGGTGGAGAAGCCCGGCTGGAGGATGAACTGCAATACATCGCGGTCGCTGATTTCGGCATCCGGCGCCAGCAAACCGCGCTTGATCGCCTTGCGCCGCACCGCTTCCAGCGGCACCCCGGCGCCGTCGTCGCGGATATCGAAAACGATGTCGCCGCCCTCACGGGACAAGTCCAGGCTGATCGTACCCTGTGCCGGTTTGCCCGCCGCCAGCCGCACTTCGGCAGACTCCAGACCGTGATCGACGGCGTTGCGCAGCATGTGCTCCAGCGGCGCGGCCATGCGTTCCAGCACGTTGCGGTCCATCTCGCCCTCGGCGTTGTCGATGATGAACGCGACGTCCTTGTTCAGCTCTTCGGCGACCTGCCGCACGATGCGTTTGAGGCGCGGCAGCATGCGTTCGAACGGCACCATGCGCGTGCGCATCAGGCCTTCCTGCAATTCGGTGTTGATCCGCCCCTGTTGCTGCAACAGGTTCTCGGCGTCGTGGTTGCGGCGGTCGAGGGTTTCCTTGAGGTCGAGCAGGTCGGGAGCGGATTCGAACAGCGCCCGCGACAGTTGCTGCAACTGCGAGTGGCGATCCATTTCCCGCGGGTCGAATTCTTCGTAACCGAGATGGTCGGCATCGACTTGCTGACGGCTGAGAATCCGTCCCTGGGTTTCAGTATCGAGCCGGCGCAATTGATCGCGCATGCGCTCGATGGTGGTTTCCATCTCGTTCAGTGCGGTTTGCGCATCGCTGACCTGTTGCTCGATACGCCCACGGAAAATCGAGGTTTCCCCGGCCAGATTGACCAACTCGTCGAGCAGTTCGGCGGAGACCTTGACCATGTCCGCACCGGCATCGGCAGCCGGTGGCGCCGGCTCGGTCTTGGCGGGCAGCGGCAATACCGGCGGGGTTTCCACCGTCGCCGGATGACTGAAATTCTGGATCGCGCTGATCAGCCGATCGGCCGGCGGGCACGGTTGCCCGGCGCGCACCC
>NZ_QAIU01000558.1:41756-47834 GCF_003061205.1 Pseudomonas sp. HMWF006 | reverse complement strand
GGGCGAGGGCGTACTCCTCGCCGCTTTTGGGATGGAGAAACACCGGGAAATCCGCACCGACCGGGCGATAACCCTGGGCGAGCATTTCTTCCGTGGTTGCACCGACCACTACCCAATCGACATCGGTAACCGGGATACCCAGCAAGCGATCGCGAACCGCGCCGCCAACCTTGAAAATCTGCATAAAAAACCTCCGTTAGCCTGACAGGATAACCCTTGTGTCAGGCTTTCGGAGGCCGCAAGCGGATCAAAGATGAATGACGGCGAGGTCAAGTCGGCCGTAATCCCCTTCGCTGTGTTCACTGCGTGGCGGAACGTGATGGGTTTTCATGATCTGGTCGCCTTGCAGGGTTTCCAGATGAATGTCGAAGCCCCACAGGCGATGCAGGTGTTTGAGCACCTCGTCGGTGGAGTCGCCCAGCGGTTTGCGGTCGTGCTGCTGATGGCGCAGGGTCAGCGAGCGGTCGCCACGGCGGTCGATGCTGTAGATTTGCACGTTCGGTTCGCGATTGCCGAGGTTGTACTGCGCAGCGAGGGTTTCGCGAATGATTCGGTAGCCACCTTCGTCGTGGATCGCCGGTACCAGCAGATCATCCTTCTGATCATCATCGAGAATGCTGAACAGTTTCAGGTCGCGGATCACCTTCGGTGACAGGTATTGCAGGATGAAACTCTCGTCCTTGAAGCTGCTCATGGCGAACTTGATGGATGACAACCAGTCAGTGCCCGCCAGGTCCGGGAACCAGCGCCGGTCCTCTTCAGTCGGCTCTTCGCACATGCGCCGAATGTCGCGGTACATGGCAAAGCCCAGGGCATACGGGTTGATCCCGCTGTAGTAGGGGCTGTCGAAACCTGGCTGGAACACCACGCTGGTGTGCGAGGTGAGAAATTCCATCATGAACCCATCCGTGACCAGGCCCTCGTCATACAGGTCGTTCATGAGCGTGTAGTGCCAAAATGTCGCCCAGCCTTCGTTCATCACCTGGGTCTGGCGCTGTGGATAGAAATACTGGGCGATCTTGCGCACGATCCGCACGATCTCGCGCTGCCAGGGCTCCAGCAGCGGCGCGTGCTTCTCGATGAAATACAGAATGTTTTCCTGCGGTTCGGCCGGAAAGCGTGCGTTGTCCTTGTCGCTGTATTTGTCTGCGCCTTTGGGAATGGTGCGCCACAGATCGTTGATCTGCTTCTGCATGTGCTCTTCGCGGTCCTTCTGCCGCCGGCGTTCCTCTTCGGCGGAAATCGGATACGGACGCTTGTAGCGGTCGACACCGTAGTTCATCAGCGCATGGCAGGAGTCGAGCAGGTCTTCCACTGCGTCGATGCCGTGGCGTTCCTCGCATTGCATGATGTACTGCTTGGCGAACACCAGGTAATCAATGATCGAGCTGGCGTCGGTCCAGGTGCGGAACAGGTAGTTGCCCTTGAAGAAGCTGTTGTGGCCGTAGCACGCGTGCGCTACCACCAGTGCCTGCATGCAGATGGTGTTTTCTTCCATCAGGTAGGCGATGCACGGGTCCGAGTTGATCACGATCTCGTAAGCCAGGCCCATCTGCCCGCGACTGTAGGATTTTTCGGTGCTGAGGAAATGCTTGCCGTAGGACCAGTGGTGATAACCCAGTGGCATGCCCACCGAGGCATACGCATCCATCATCTGCTCGGCGGTGATCACTTCGATCTGGTTGGGATAGGTATCCAGCGCATAACCGGCCGCGATACGGGCGATTTCGCGGTCATAGGTCTGGATCAGCTCGAACGTCCATTCGGAGCCGGTGGAAATGGGTTGGCGCTTCTGCTCTTTGGCGGTCATGTCACTAACCTGCGCTGGAAGAGTTCACGGAAGACCGGATAGATATCCCCGGCCGAGACCAGTTGCTGCTGGGCAAACGTGTCGGAAAAGGCTTCGGCGATGCGTTCGTACTCGTACCACAAGGCCTGATGTTCGCGCGGGGTGATCTCCACATAAGTGTAGTACTGCACAAACGGCATGATCTGGTTGATCAGGATATCGCGGCAGATCGGCGAGTCGTCGTTCCAGTTGTCGCCGTCGGAGGCTTGGGCGGCGTAGATATTCCACTCGTTGCTCGGATAACGCTCGGCCATGATCTCCTGCATCAGCTTCAGGGCGCTGGAAACGATGGTGCCGCCGGTTTCCCGTGAGTAGAAAAACTCCTCCTCATCGACTTCTCGGGCGCTGGTGTGATGGCGGATGAACACCACGTCGATCTTGTCGTAGTTCCGCTTGAGAAACAGGTACAGCAGGATGAAGAAGCGTTTGGCGATGTCCTTGGTGGCCTGGGTCATGGAGCCGGAGACGTCCATCAGGCAGAACATCACCGCTTTCGAACTGGGGTTGGGCTGCTTGATCAGCAGGTTGTATTTCAGGTCGAACGTGTCGAGGAACGGAACGCGATGGATACGCGCGCTGAGTTTCTCGATTTCTGCCTCAAGCTCCTGAATATCGCCGAAGTTGTCTGGCTCTTCGCGTCTCAGACGCTCAAGTTCTTCTTTGACTTCCCGCAGTTTTGCCCGGCTGCTGCCGGACAGCGCGATGCGCCGCGCGTGAGCCGAACGCAGTGTGCGGATGATATTGATGCGAGAAGGGTTGCCTTCGTTGCTGATCCCGGCGCGCACGGTCTTGAAGGTGTCGGTACCGCTCAGGTTGCGTTTGACCAGATTCGGCAGTTCGAGGTCCTCGAACATGAATTCGAGAAATTCTTCCTGAGTGATCTGGAAGACGAACTCGTCCATGCCCTCGCCGGAATTGCCGGCCTTGCCCGGCCCGCGTCCGCCGCCGCCTCCCGGTGGACGGGCGATGTGTTCGCCGGCGGTGAACTCCTTGTTGCCGGGATGCACCACGGTCTGCTTGCCGCCGCGGCCATGATGAAGCACCGGTTCGTCGATGTCGCGACCGGGAATACTGATTTGCTCGCCGTGCTCCATATCGGTAATGGAGCGGCGGCTGACCGCCTCTTCGACAGCCTTCTTGATGTGATCACGGTAACGCCGCAGGAAACGTTGGCGGTTCACCGTGCTCTTGTTCTTGCCATTGAGACGTCGGTCGATCACATAGCTCATAGACCCCTCCGGGGAGCTTCAAGTCATAAGCCCCAAGCTGCAAGTGAAAGCTCTCCCGTTCCCGAAACCGGTCTCTGCTGTTCTCTTGCAGCTTGTCGCTAGAAGCTTGCAGCTGCTTTATTGCGATTTGCGGACCCGTAGGTACCATTCGGAAAGAAGCCGTACCTGTTTGTCGGTGTAGCCGCGTTCGACCATTCGTGTAACGAAGTCGTTGTGTTTCTGTTGATCCTCTTTGCTGGCCTTGGCGTTGAAGCTGATGACTGGCAGCAGGTCCTCGGTGTTCGAGAACATTTTCTTCTCGATGACCACCCGCAGTTTTTCGTAGCTGAGCCAGGTCGGGTTCTTGCCGTTGTTGTTGGCCCGGGCGCGCAGGACGAAGTTGACGATCTCGTTGCGGAAATCCTTCGGATTGCTGATGCCCGCCGGTTTCTCGATTTTCTCCAGTTCCTCGTTCAGTGCCACACGGTTGAGGATCTCGCCGGTTTCCGGATCGCGGTATTCCTGATCCTGAATCCAGAAGTCCGCATACAGCACGTAGCGGTCGAAGATGTTCTGCCCGTATTCGCTGTAAGACTCGAGGTACGCGGTCTGGATCTCCTTGCCGATGAATTCGATGTAGCGCGGCGCCAGGTATTCCTTGAGGTAGCGCAGATAGCGCTCGCGGGTTTCGGCCTGGAACTGCTCCTGTTCGATCTGCTGTTCCAGCACGTAGAGCAGGTGCACCGGGTTGGCGGCGATTTCATGCGGGTCGAAGTTGAACACCTTGGACAGGATCTTGAACGCAAACCGGGTCGACAGACCGTTCATGCCCTCGTCGACGCCTGCCGAGTCGCGGTATTCCTGAATCGACTTGGCCTTCGGATCGGTGTCCTTGAGGTTTTCGCCGTCGTAGACGCGCATCTTCGAATAGATGTTGGAGTTTTCCGGCTCCTTGAGGCGTGACAGCACAGTGAACTGCGCCAGCATTTTCAGGGTGTCGGGTGCGCAGTGGGCCTTGGCCAGGGAGCTGTTGAACAACAACTTGTCGTAGATCTTCACCTCGTCGCTGACGCGCAGGCAGTACGGCACTTTGACGATGTAGATCCGGTCGATGAAGGCTTCGTTGTTCTTGTTGTTGCGGAAGGTGTGCCACTCCGATTCGTTGGAGTGCGCGAGCAGGATCCCGGTGAAGGGAATCGCGCCCAGACCTTCGGTACTGTTGTAGTTACCTTCCTGGGTGGCGGTCAGCAATGGGTGCAGCACCTTGATCGGTGCCTTGAACATTTCGACGAATTCCATCAGGCCCTGGTTGGCCCGGCACAGCGCACCGGAATAGCTGTAGGCGTCGGCGTCGTTCTGTGGGTATTCCTCGAGTTTGCGGATATCGACCTTGCCCACCAGTGCCGAGATGTCCTGGTTGTTCTCGTCGCCCGGTTCGGTCTTGGCCACGGCGATCTGGTTGAGGATCGACGGGTACAGCTTGACCACGCGGAACTGACTGATGTCACCACCGAATTCGGCCAGGCGCTTGGTCGCCCATGGCGACATGATGGTGTTCAGGTAGCGCCGTGGAATGCCGAAGTCTTCCTCGAGGATCGCGCCATCTTCGGTAGCGTTGAACAGACCCAGGGGCGATTCGAATACCGGCGAGCCCTTGATCGCGTAGAAGGGCACTTTTTCCATCAGTTGTTTCAGCTTCTCGGCCAGGGACGATTTACCGCCGCCGACGGGGCCGAGCAGATAGAGGATCTGTTTCTTCTCTTCCAGGTCTTGGGCGGCGTGGCGGAAATACGAAACAATCTGGTCGATGCATTCTTCCATCCCGTGGAAGTCTTCAAAGGCCGGATAGCGCCGGATCACCTTGTTGGAGAAGATGCGCGACAGCCTCGAGTTGGTCGAGGTGTCGAGCAGTTCCGGTTCGCCGATAGCCATTAACAGACGCTCGGCGGCGGAAACGTAGGCGCTGCGATCCTTTTTGCACAGTTCCAGGTACTCCTGCAGCGAGAGTTCTTCCTGGCGTGTGGACTCGAAGCGTTGTTGGAAGTGGCTAAAGATACTCATGACGTCACCTCGCTCGATACGTGGAGCCGACGCCGGATCAGTCAGTCGATGCTGGCAAGCAGCCGCGGTGGCCGCTTGTTTACCCCCCAGAACACTTTCGCGGTCGACAACCTTGAAAGTCACTCCCGATGACCCGTGCGCCGGTGTACCGGCTCTCCCCTGTTTTGGATGGCCTGGGCTTAAGGATAGTTGGGAATTCGCGAGGTAAAGGCGAGATACGTAATTATGTGTGGCAGACCGTTCGTCTGCCCCGCGCAGGCCCACGGCAGCCGGGGCCTGCACGTGACAAAAAAATTATTCGGCGGTGCCTTGCGCGGTTTCCGACGGATAAGTCGTACGCCACAGCTCGAAGCCGCCGTCCATGCTGTAGACGTCGGAGAAGCCTTGGCTGACCAGATAGGCCGCAGCGCCCTGACTGGAATTGCCGTGGTAGCAGACGACAACCGTCGGTGCGTCGAGATCGGCACCTTGGATGAAGGCGTGCAGCGAGTGGTTGTCCAAGTGCTTTGAACCGCTGATATGCAGGGCGGCATAAGTCGCAGGGTCGCGGACATCGACCACCACGGCGCCTTGCTCGCGCAGGGCCTGGGCCTGTTCCGGGGGGATTCGTTTGAATTCGCTCATGGCGGGTTCCTGTTGCTCGGCTGAAAGCGCAGTCTAACGCGGCGCGCTGACTGGTGAAGGTTCGGGGATAAGTGGTGCGACGGTTGGCGCAAGGCCGCCGTGTGCATCGCATTTGCACGACACGCGCTCGCCGCTGTCGACGTTCATCAGGGTCAGGCTGCCACCCCAGACACAACCGGTATCCAGCGCCGAGATACCCGGTTCATGGACATCGCCTTCCAGCGCCGCCCAGTGGCCAAAGATGATGCGCAGGCCACGGGTTTTGCGCTCTTTATGCTGAAACCAGGGTTTGTAGCCTGGCGGGGCGGTGTCGAGGCCTTCCTTGCTCTTGAGATC
>NZ_QAIU01000558.1:39488-41746 GCF_003061205.1 Pseudomonas sp. HMWF006 | reverse complement strand
TGTCGTCACGCAGTGCGGCTTCGGCTTCGGCGGCATACTTCAAGGCCTTGCGCAGGGACCATTGCGGGGGAATGCCGGCGTGGACCATGGCGACGTCGCGCTGCTCGTCGTAGTGCATGAGTTTCTGCTGGCGCAGCCACTCGAGCAGGTCGGTCGCGTCCGGCGCTTCGAGAATCTCGCGCAGGGTGTCGGACTTCTTCAAGCGCTCGATGTTGTTAGCGGCGGCGAGCAGGTGCAGATCGTGATTGCCGAGGACGCAGACCAGCGATTCCCGCATGCCATAGAGGAAGCGCAGGGTCTCCAGCGATTGCGGGCCACGGTTGACCAGATCGCCGACCAGCCACAGCCGATCGTGTGCCGGGTTGAACGCTACTTGCTTGAGCAGGCATTTGAGCGGTTCGAGGCAGCCTTGCAGGTCGCCGACGGCGTACGTCGTCATCAGTGCAGGGCTCCGGGCACGGCAAGGCGGAAGGGCTTGATGACTGCGTCGAAATGTTTGCCGTCATTGGCGACCATTTCATAGGTGCCCTGCATGGTGCCGACCTTGGTGGTCATGACCGTGCCGCTGCTGTAGGTGTGACTTTGGCCTGCAGCGATCAGCGGTTGCTGGCCAACGACACCGGCGCCGCGGACTTCCTCGACATGGCCGTCGCCATCGGTAATCACCCAGTGCCGGGACATCAGGCGCGCGGGCTGCTCGCCATTGTTCTGCACGGTGATGGTGTAGGCGAAGGCGAAGCGGTCGTGCTCGGGTTGCGATTGGTCTGCCAGATAGCGGGTAACGACGCTGACATCGACCTGGTAACGGGAATCGGACATGCAAAAGGCCTTAACGAAGCGGAACGCGGGGCGTAGCTGATGGGGATTCAGTCTAGGCAAGTATCGGGCAGTAAACCAGAGTGGCGTCCTGCCCGATAGCGTTCATCGCCAGTCAGTCGGCGACGGGAGAGGCCGGAACCTGTTCGGCGAGCTGGTCGGCCAGGCGCACGAATGCGGCCAGGTCCAGTTGCTCGGGGCGCAGGCTGCCGTCAACACCGGCGGCCTCGATCTCGGCAGCGGTCATCAATTGCTTGAGGGTATTGCGCAGGGTCTTGCGACGCTGGTTGAACGCTTCGCGGACGACGCGCTCCAGCAGGCGATGATCCTTGGCCGGGTGTGGCAGTACCGTATGCGGCACCAGACGGACAATGGCCGAGTCGACCTTCGGCGGCGGGTTGAATGCACCCGGGCCAACGTTGAACAGGTGTTCCACGCGGCAGTGGTACTGAACCATGATCGACAGGCGACCCCAGTCACCGCCACCCGGGCCGGCCGCCAGACGCTCGACCACTTCTTTCTGCAGCATGAAGTGCATGTCGCGAATGATGCCGGCGTTGTTCAGCAGGTGAAAGATCAGCGGCGTGGAGATGTTGTACGGCAGGTTGCCGACCACTCGCAGGCTGTTCGGCGCGGCATTCAACGTATTGAAGTCGAACTTCAGCGCATCGCCCTGATGCAGGTTGAAGTTGCTCTTGCCGGCGAACTGCTGGTTGAGGATCGGAATCAGGTCCTTGTCCAGTTCCACCACATCGAGTTGCGCGCCGGAGCTGAGCAGGCCGGCTGTCAGTGCGCCCTGGCCCGGGCCGATTTCCAGCATGCGGTCGTCAGGTTTGGCGCTGATGGAGCGCAGGATGCGGTCGATAACGCCGGCATCGTGCAGGAAGTTCTGGCCAAAGCGTTTGCGCGCCTTGTGTTGGTATTGCTCGGTCATAAACGGGTCTCGGCCATCTGGTAGGCGGTTTCCAGGGCGACCTG
The DNA here is from genome assembly GCF_003061205.1 of Pseudomonas sp. HMWF006. Classification (NCBI taxonomy): domain Bacteria; kingdom Pseudomonadati; phylum Pseudomonadota; class Gammaproteobacteria; order Pseudomonadales; family Pseudomonadaceae; genus Pseudomonas; species Pseudomonas sp. HMWF006. The sequence continues at coordinate 39,952 of NZ_QAIU01000558.1, read as the reverse complement.
CAGGCTGCCGGTGTCGATCTTGCCGCTGCCGGCCAGATCCAGGGCGGTGCCGTGGTCGACCGATGTACGGATGATCGGCAAGCCAAGGGTCACGTTGACGGCGGCGCCGAAGCCTTTGTACTTCAGCACGGGCAGGCCCTGGTCGTGGTACATCGCCAGCACTGCGTCGCAGTGCTCCAGATATTTGGGGGTAAACAGAGTGTCGGCAGGCAGCGGGCCACGAAGGTCCATGCCCTCGCCGCGCAGGCGCTCCAGAGTGGGTTCGATGATGTCGATTTCTTCATGGCCCAGGTGTCCGCCTTCGCCGGCGTGCGGGTTGAGCCCGCAGACCAGGATGCGTGGCCGGGCGATGCCGAATTTTTCTTGCAGGTCGCTGTGCAGGATCCGCGTGACTCGCTCCAGCCGCTGCGGCGTGATCGCATCGGCGATGTCGCGCAGGGGCAGGTGCGTGGTGACCAGTGCCA
>NZ_QAIU01000558.1:0-39478 GCF_003061205.1 Pseudomonas sp. HMWF006 | reverse complement strand
CGACCTGCGCGGTGTGGGTCAGGTCGGCGAGGAATTCCGTGTGCCCGGAGAACGCGATGCCCGACTCGTTGATCACACCCTTGTGCACCGGAGCGGTGATCATCCCGGCAAAGTCGCCGTTCAGGCAGCCGTTGCCGGCGCGGGTCAGGGTTTCGAGAACGAAAGCGGCGTTGGCCTTGTCCAGTTGCCCGGCAACCACGGGGGCGCTGAGCGGAGTATCCCAGACGTAAAGGCTGTTGGCGGGTGCAGGAACATCCGGCCACTGGCCAGGCGCAACGTCCAGCAAATTGACGACCAGCCCCAGTTGCGCGGCCCGCTCGGAGAGCAGGTCGCGGCTGGTAATGGCAATCAGGGGATGTGGCTGGGCTTGCGAGGCGAGCAGCAGGCACAGGTCGGGACCGATGCCGGCTGGTTCGCCGGGTGTCAGCGCAAAACGCTTGGGTTTCACTGCGCTGCCTGGTCTGCACCAGGGAGTTTGATCTCTACGTACGCTTCGTCACGGATCTGACGCAGCCAGGTTTGCAGCTCTTCGTCGTACTTCTTGTTACGCAGAACCGTCATCGCCTGTTGCTCGCGAGCCTGCTCGGTGCTGTCGGTGGCGCGACGGCCAAGGACTTCCAGCACGTGCCAGCCGTACTGGGTCTGGAACGGCTTGGACAGCTGACCTTGCGGGGTCTTGGCCATCACTTCGCGGAATTCCGGTACCAGTGCGTTCGGGTCGATCCAGTTCAGGTCGCCGCCGTTGAGCGCGGAGCCCGGGTCTTCGGAGTAGTTCTTCGCCAGTTCAGCGAAATCTTCACCGGCCAGGATACGCTCGTACAGCGATTGCACCAGGGCTTTGGTCTTGGCTTCGTCGCGGATCGGGCTTGGCTTGACCAGGATATGGCGCACATGCACTTCATCACGCATCTGCGCTTCGCCACCGCGTTTTGCCAGCAGCTTGAGGATGATGAAACCACCCGGAGTGCGTGCAGGTTGAGTGATGTCGCCAACGGCCATGCTGCTCAACTCGCGGTCGAACGGCGGTGGCAGTTGCGCGGCTTTACGCCAGCCCATGTCGCCGCCTTCCAGCGCGTTGTCGCTGCCCGACTTGGCAACGGCCATCTGACCGAAGTCAGCGCCTTGCTTGAGCTGCTGGTAAACCTCCATCGCCTGACGTGCAGCGCTCTGAATGGCTTCAGAGTTGGCACTTTCCGGGGTCGGAATCAGGATGTTGGCCAGGTGCAGTTCTTCGGACAGTTGCATCTTGCCGAGGTCGGAAGCGAGGAAGTTCTTCACTTCCTGCTCGGAGACCTGAATGCGCTCTGCCACACGGCGTTGACGCACGCGGCTGATGATCATCTCGCGCTTGATCTGGTCACGGGCGTCGTCGTAGTTCAGACCGTCGTGAGCCAGGGCTGCGCGGAATTGCTCCACAGTCATGTTGTTGCGCTGGGCAATGGTGCCGACAGCCTGGTTCAGCTCTTCATCGGTAATGCGGATGCCGGAACGTTCGCCGATCTGCAGTTGCAGGTTTTCGACGATCAGACGCTCCAGCACCTGCTGGTCCAGCACGCCCGGAGGCGGCAGACCGCCGCCACGCTTGGCGATGGTCTGTTGAACTTCATGGACGCGTTGATCCAGTTGGCTCTGCATGACCACGTCGTTATCGACGATGGCGACCACTTTATCAATGGATTGCACGGCGGCGTTGGCCGCCGTGCCCAGGAACAGCGCGCCCAGCATCAGCGGGCGCAGACAATCAGAAAGCTTGGTCTTCACGTTCACGATAACCTTGAATGCCTTTGTCGAGGAAGCTCTCTACCTTGGCGCCAGTCAGGCCGCCGAGTCCCTTCAGAACAATTTGGAGGAAGACGCCATGGTCGCCTTTTTCGTTTTGCGGAGCTTCCTGACTGAATTCGTCGTAGGAAACCCAGTAACGGTTGATCAGGCGCAGTTTCCAGCAGCAGTTGTCGTACTCGAAACCACCAAAGGCTTCCAGCGTACGGTTACGGTTGTAGTCGTACTGCCAGCGGCTGATGGCGTTCCACTGTGGAACGATCGGCCAGATGACCGAGAAGTCATGCTGCTTGATCTTGTAGTAGTCCTTCACGTAGCCAGGCGTGCCTGGTGTGCCGTAGTCACCGCCGCCCACCGACCATTTACCGGTGTTCTGGTCGTAACGAACCTGGTCATTGCGATAGCGATAGCCGGCGTTGATGACCTTGTTCGGGTTGTCTTCAGGCTGATAGTGGAACATCGCACTGCCGGAACGCGGGCTGCGGCTGTCCGGGTCCCAGTTGTAGTCGGCCGTGGTGCGCCAATCGCGGTTCCAGCGGTATTCGTATTCCAGTGCGTATGGCGAAACATCGGACTGGGCATCTTTGCGATCCTTGAACGCGATGCCTGGCAGTTGTACTTCACGATCCTTGAAGTAGTAAGCCTGACCGACGCTGATGCGTTGACGCTCGAAACCGTTGTCTTCGATCCAGCGGCTGGTTACACCCAGCGACAGTTTGTTCTCGTCGCCGACGCGGTCGGCCCCGGAGAAGCGGTTGTCACGGAACAACGACGCATAGTTGAAGGTGTATTCGCTGGTGTCAAATACTGGAATGTCTTCCTGATCGACCTTGGGTACATAGAGGTAGAACAGGCGTGGTTCCAGAGTCTGGCGATAGTTTTTGCCGAAGTACGACGTGTTGCGGTCGAAATACAGGCCGCTGTCGATGCTGGCAATCGGTACGCCACGGTTCTGGTTGCTGTCGAATTCACCGTTGAGTTTTTTCTGCTCAGCAGTCATTAAATCGATCTGCGATTTACCGGTGTTGTCCAGGTCCAGTTGGTACTGGGTGTACTGATACTTGAGCGACGGTTTCAGGAAGCCGTAAGTCCAGTTCATCGGCAGACTGACACCTGGTTTCAGGTTCAGACGGTCGCCGTTTGCTCGAGCCAAGCCGGATACGTGAGTATCGAGACGATCCTCTCCAACCCCGTTTTCATCAATGAACTGGCCAGTTTTCAGATCACGATCAAACCGGACAAGCTCCGTCTCGTAATCGAAGTTCAGACCCTCCGGGTGATACGGCAGTTGACCATTGAAGGTGATCTGCGGCAGACGACCATACGGTGTGATGTTCGAAACGGTAGCCAATTGGTACTGCTGAGCATTCAAGCGAGCGGTATAGCTGTCGCCACGATAAGTAACCGCGCCCTGCTGGTTCACGAAGTCGCTGGATTTCACGCCAATCTGATCGGTCTGCAGATCCTGAAAGTAATAAGGATCGCTGATCTTGGTGTAGTCGACTTCGGTGAGCACGCGGGAGTCGAGACCGCCCTTGTGCTGCCAGTTGTACATGTAACGGGTTTTTTCGTAGTCGGTCTGCTTGCTGCGCTCGGTATCGTCATCGTTCAGATACGCCGCACCAAACTGACCCTCACTCGACTTGGTCAGGTAACGGAATTCGCCTTCCACCAACATGCCACGCTTGCTCATGTAACGCGGGTACAACGTGGCATCGTAGTTCGGCGCCAGGTTGAAGTAGTACGGGGTCACCAGCATGAAGCCGGTATCGCTGCCGGTGCCGATGGTCGGCGGCAGGAAGCCCGACTGGCGACGATCGTCGATCGGGAAGTAGATGTACGGCGTGTACAGAATCGGAATGTCTTTTACGCGCAGCGTCACGTTGGTCGCGGTACCGAAGCCGGTGGCCGGGTTCAGGGTGATGTTGTTGCCCTTGAGCTGCCACGCGTTGCTGTTCGGTTCGCACGTGGTGTACGTGCCGTCCTTCAAGCGGATGATCGCGTTTTCGGCACGCTTGGCGTACAGCGCGTTACCGCGGATGCGCGATTTGTGCATCACGTATTCGGCGTTGTCGACCTTGGCTTCACCGGTGTCGAGCTGCACATCGGCATGGTCGCCGACGATCAGCGCGCCGTTGTCACGGATACGCACGTCGCCATTGAGTTCGGCGCGGCTTTCGGCCTGATACAGGCTGGCCTCGTCGGACTCGACCTGCATGCTGCCCTGACGCAGGACGACATCGCCGGCCAGCGTACCGACTTGATCATCGGTGTTATAGCGCGAGGCTTTCGCGCCGATAAAGGTCGGGGCGTCACTTTTATTCGTCTTGTCATTCATGCCAGGACGAATCGGTTCGATATAGGCACCAGAGCAGTAAGGTCCGGTCTCGGCCAATTGGGCGGCGGTGAGCTTCTCGCGCGGAACCCAGTCGAGGTGTCTGAAGTCTTCGCTACGGGATTTCAGGCCACGGCCCTTGGCTTCGGTGACGAGGACCGGTTTGGCGCCAGTGTCGGCAACCGAACCGTTCTCGGCCGGGGCTTCGCCGGTGGCGCTGACGGCACTGCCGTCATGCACCGGACGCGGTGGCAATGCAGCCTCCGGCGTCTTGGGCGAACAGTCCCAGCCACCCGTAGCCGAGACGGAGCAGTCATACTGCTCGGCGGCAACAACGAATTGACTGGCCAGAGGTTGCATAGCCAGCAGACTGCCGGTTACCAACAACGGAAATTTTTTACGAAACGCGGGGGATTTCAATGCCATCTTATTAGTCCGGGCTTCCTGCGTGCCATCTGCCCGCGGTGTGGGCCGCACGCCTCTCGATGGTCTGAAAAAGATGCTGGATAATAAAGCATGACCCGCTTGACGGCTAGCGCCGTCGGAGACCCTTGCAATGCCTGACCAAGATGTACGCTTGCAACACCTGAAAGTTTGGCTCGATGAACAGCTGGAAAACCTGTTTGCAGATCAAGGCTGGGGCGCCGTGCCCCCGGCCACGTTGACTGCGGCCAGCAGTGATGCGAGTTTCCGCCGCTATTTCCGTTGGGAAGGTGCGGGTCGCAGCTTCGTCGTGATGGACGCGCCGCCGCCCCAGGAAAACTGCAAACCGTTCGTGGACATCGCCTTTTTGCTGGCGAAATCCGGCATTAACGTGCCGAAAATTTATGCCGAAGACCTCGAACGCGGATTTCTTTTGCTCAATGACCTGGGCAACAAGACCTATCTCGACGTGATCGACAGCGAAAATGCCGACGCGTTGTTCAGCGATGCCCTGCAATCTCTGTTGGCTTTTCAGCAATTGCCGATGGTGGCACCGCTGCCGAGCTATGACGTCGCGCTGCTACGCCGTGAGCTGGAACTGTTCCCGGAGTGGTATGTGAAGCGTGAACTGGGCATCGTGTTCGATGCGACTCAACAGCAGCAGTGGCAGCGCATCAGTGATCTGCTGATTGACAGCGCTCTGGCGCAACCGAAGGTGTTGGTGCACCGCGACTACATGCCGCGCAACCTGATGATCAGCGAACCGAATCCGGGGGTGCTGGATTTTCAGGATGCGGTCTATGGTCCGGTGACCTATGACGTGACCTGTCTGTTCAAGGACGCCTTCCTCAGCTGGCCTGAAGAGCGCGTACGCGGCTGGCTGGAAAGCTACTGGCAGCAAGCCGCTGCACTGAACATCCCGGTGCAGCCGGATTTTCAAGATTTTCTGCGCGCCAGCGACCTGATGGGCGTGCAGCGTCACCTGAAAGTCATCGGCATCTTCGCCCGCATCTGCCACCGCGATGGCAAGCCGCGCTATCTGGCCGACGTGCCGCGCTTCTTCTCTTATATAGAAGCGGTGATTGCCCGGCGTCCTGAACTGGCGGAGTTGCAAGCGCTGTTTACCCGCCTGCGAGGTGGAGCAACGGCATGAAGGCAATGATTCTGGCGGCAGGCAAAGGCGAGCGCATGCGCCCGCTGACCCTGACCACACCGAAACCGCTGGTGCGTGCCGGTGGCGTGCCGTTGATCGAGTATCACCTGCGTGCCCTGGCGGCCGCCGGTTTCAACGAAATCGTGATCAATCACGCCTGGCTCGGTCAGCAGATCGAGGATTACCTGGGGGACGGCACTCAATTTGGCCTGAGCATTCAGTACTCGCCGGAAGGCGAGCCGCTGGAAACCGGTGGCGGGATTTTCCGTGCGTTGCCGTTGCTTGGCGACGATGCGTTCCTGGTGGTCAATGGCGACATCTGGACCGATTACGACTTCAGCGTCCTGCATCAGCCGATCACCGGTCTGGCGCATCTGGTCCTGGCGGACAATCCGGCGCATCACCCGGCCGGGGATTTTTCGCTGGTCGATGGGCGTGTGAATGATGGTCAGGCGGATGCCGCGACGCTGACCTATAGCGGTATCGCTGTCCTCCATCCGCAGCTGTTCGACGGCTGCGCCGACGGTGCCTTCAAACTGGCACCGCTGCTGCGCAAAGCCATGGCGGCAGGCGAGGTGACCGGCGAGCGGCTGAAAGGTCATTGGGTGGATGTCGGGACGCACGAGCGTCTGGCTGAGGCCGAAACCTTGATAGAAGCGAGTCGCTGATATGTTGTGGCCAGGGACTCTGATTGGAGCCGGAGCGGGTTTTGCGATCGCCAGCATTCCGGGGGCCATGCTTGGGGCGTTGCTGGGACAGGCGCTGGATCGGCGTCTGCATTTGCAGAGCTGGGGGCACTTGCGGGAAAAGCTCGGCGGCCGGCCGATGCTGCGCAATGACGAATTGTTGTTCGTGTTGCTCGGGCGTCTGGCCAAGAGCGACGGGCGCGTGACCGACGGCCATATCCAGCAGGCGCGCAACGAAATGCGCGCCCTGGAAATGAGCGAGCCGGCCACGCGTCGGGCCATTGCGGCGTTCAACCGTGGCAAGTCCGGCAGCGATAACCTGCGCGGTTATCTGCGGCGCCTGGGTGGCCAGCCCCATGCGGCCGAAGGTGTATTGCGCGCCTGTTGGCGGATGGTCTGGGCCGATGGCCGTGCCGGCGTCAGCGAGCGTGAACTGTTGGCGCAATGGGGCAAGTGGCTGGGCTGGACGACGCATCAGGTGCAGGCGCTGGCCAGTGATTACGAACCGGGCAAGCGGCCAATCGTCAGCGCGGCGGTAAGCTACCAGGAGGCGATGCGTTTACTGGGCGTGTCGGCGACCAGCGAACCGGCGCAGATCAAACGGGCGTACCGGCGTCTGCTCAGCCGTCATCATCCGGACAAAGTCGCGGGTAGCGGAGCGACGCCGGCGCAGGTGCACGAGGCGACCGAAAGGACGCGCGAGTTGCACAATGCCTATACGTTGATTCGTCAGCGGCGCGACTTTCGCTAGGCGTTAGCGGTTTGCTGTTTGTGAGGGCCTCTTCGCGAGCAGGCTCGCTCCCGGACTGGATCGTGTTTCTGCAGTTGGAATGCGATCGAGTGTGGGCGCGAGCCTGCTCGCGATTGGGGGCTATTGGGTCTTGCGGTCAATCCACGTTCTGCGGATTCAACCAGCCACGCACCCGCCGGAACAACTGCTCCTGCTCCGCCTTGTTATCCGGCAGCGCCTTGAGCGCCACCTGGCTGAAAGCCGAGGTCTTCAAACGCTTGCTCGCCTGCATGCGCTGCAGCGCCGCGTGACGATCCAGTGGCTTGTCCATGTAGAAAATGTCCGCCGTCGGCAGTTTCAAGGCAGGCGTCAGTTCCACCAGTTGTGGCTTGGCCTTGGTCGGTGCCTGCGCGTCGATCATGATGAATTTCTCCACCTGCGCCGTTTGTTTTTCGCTCAGGTAACGGGCGGCCCAATAGGCGCCGGTACCGTGACCGAGTACGACAATACTGCGGACACTTTGCTGTTCGGCGTAGGCAATCGCCGCGTCGATACGCGCGAAGATTCGTTCGGCGTCCGCCTTGGAGTGTTCTTCAGTCGTTTCGGCGACCACCTGATCGGCCACGTCCGCTTCGCCGCCGGCAGCCTGTTCGATGGGTTGCGCGGTGGTCGAGTCCTTGCTGCCGGACTCCGCGGCTTTCGGCGCCACCGGTGTTTCGACGACGCGCGGTGCAATGGCATCGCTTTGCAGGTCGGGCAGCGTGATACTCAGGCTGCTCCACTGCGCGTCCGGCAATTTCTGCCGCAACGGGCCGATTGCTTGCGGCCAGTCAGCCGTTTCGCCGGCGCCGGGGATGATAATCACCGCACCTTTGGGATCGGCAGTGTTGGCCGGTTTCCACAGGGCCAGAAAGGTGTCGCTGCCGGCCTGTAATTGTTGCTGTTCCTGCGCCGGCACTTGACGTTCCAGTGCGGCGGCCTCTTCCTGACTACGCTCAAGCAGTGGCTGGCGTTCGACCGGTTTTTCTTCGGCCGGTTTCTCGGCCGCTGGAGCAGGGTCGGCGGCGTTGACGGAAAACGCACAAGGCAGGATCAGCGACAGGCACAATGCTGGCATTGCCAGGCGGTAAACAGAGGGCATCGGTTATTCCAGGCCAGAAAGTATCCCGGCAGCCTAATGGGTTGGTCAGAATTTGTCAGTGTACGAGACTTCAATGAAGCGATTTTGCTGCCTGTGGGTTATCGGCTGTTTGTGGTTTCCCTTGATGGGCTGGGCGGCGCCTGCGTCCCCGGCGCACGTTGCGCAATTGTCCGCGAGTCAGCAGCAGTGGCTGGCACAACATAATGAATTGCGGGTCGGGTTGGTACTGCAGGCGCCGTACGCGCAATACGACCGGCGTTTGCAGAAGCTCTCCGGGGCCAACGTCGAGTTGATGAAGTGGCTGGCCCAGGCCCTCAATGTCGAATTGAGCTGGCGCAATTTTCCCGATCTGGGACGACTGGAGAGCGCTTTGCGCGAAGGCGAAATCGACGTCGCCCCGGGCCTGAGCCAGACCCCGAGTGCGCTGCGCCTGTGGCAGTTTTCCGATCCGTATATGCGCGTGCCGCAACTGGTGGTCAGTGATCAGAAGGCCAGCGGTGTGGTGGATCTGGAGAAACTCGACAGCCAGACCCGTGTCGCGGTGCGCATGCCCAGTACCACCGCGGATTATTTGCGCGGCACCTATCCCCATCTGAATTTGCAAGGCGTGCCGCTGGAGCGTCAGGCGTTGCAGCTACTGTTGAGTCAGCAGGCGTCCTACGCGGTGGTCGATGAGGCGCAGCTCGGGCGGCTGTCAGCCGAGCCAGAGTTCGCCGAGCTGGTGGTGGTCGGTGACATTGGCCTGCCGCAATTGCTGCGGGTCGGTACGCGTCGTGACTGGCCGGAGCTGGCCGGTATCGTCCAGAGTGCCTTGCGCGCGATCCCGGCCAAGGATCTGGAGCGCCTGCACAGCCAATGGTTGCAACCCAAGTACCCGCGACTGTCGGAGTCACCGGGGTTCTGGCAGAACCTCAGTCTGTTGTTCGCGGTCATGTTGCTCAGCTGCGTGGCGATCGTGTTCTGGCAACGGCGCCAGCAGCACAGCCTCGAGCAGCGCTTGCTCGCCGCACGGGAAGACATCGCCCTGCGCGCGGCCAGCGAAGAAGCGCTGCGGCTCACGCAGTTTTCCATTGATCAAAGCACGGTCGGCATTCTCTGGGTCAACTGGGACAGCCATGTGCGCTACGCCAACCGGGCGGCGGAAGTCATGCTTGGTTATCCCGTCGGCGGTCTGATCGAGCGACCGCTGATCGACTTCGAGCCGGGTCTGCACATGGACCGATGGCTCAACCTGTGGAAGCGCGCGCGGGCCAGTGAAGAAGGGCCGCTGAGCTTTGAAACCAGCTGCGTGCGCGCCGATGGCGGCATCCTGCCGGCGGACGTGTCACTGAGTTTTCTGCGATTTCGCGACAGCGAATACCTAGTGGTTTATCTCACCGACGTCACCGAGCGCCGCCGCGCACTCGCCGCGTTGCAGGAAAGCGAGGCGCGCCTGCAAGGCATTGCCGCCAACGTCCCGGGGCTGGTGTTCCGCCTGGAGCGGGCACCGGTGACCGGACAGATCGACTTTGCCTACATCAGCGAGGGCAGTGAAAGCCTGGTCGGTTACGCGCCGGCCACCATTGCCCATCGCGACATGGGCTTGCGCAGCCTGGTGCACCCGGACGATAAAGCCAGTTACCACCGGACCCAGGATCAGGCGCTGGACACCGACAGCGACTGGTCGTGGCAGGGCCGCATCCTCACGCGTCAGGGCCAGCAGCGCTGGGCCGAGATCAAGGCGATCACCCGGCAACTGGAGGACGGCGCTTATGTCTGGGACGGCATCGTCTGGGACATCACCGAAAGCAAGCGCATCGAACTGGAACTGGCCGCCTCCCGCGAGCAATTGCGCGAACTGTCGGCGCACCTTGAGAGCGTGCGTGAAGAAGAGAAGGCGCGCATTGCCCGGGAGGTGCACGATGAGCTGGGGCAAATGCTCACGGTGCTGAAACTGGAAACGTCGATGTGCGAATTGGCCTACGCGCAGCTCGATCCTGGTCTGAACGAACGGCTGAACAGCATGAAGCGCCTGATCGCCCAGTTGTTCCAGTTGGTGCGGGATGTGGCGACGGCGCTGCGCCCACCGATTCTCGATGCCGGGATTGCCTCGGCGATTGAATGGCAGGCGCGGCGCTTCGAGGCGCGCACGCAGATTCCGTGTCTGGTGCAGGTGCCGGACAATCTGCCGGCGCTCAGCGATGCCAAGGCGATCGGGCTGTTCCGGATTCTGCAGGAGGCACTGACCAATGTGATGCGGCATGCCCAGGCGCATACTGTGGAACTGACGCTGGCGCTGGAAGGCGATGAGTTGCGTCTGACGGTCAGCGATGATGGCGTAGGATTCGTCGCCGCTACCGGTCGGCCGACTTCGTTCGGGCTGGTGGGCATGCGCGAGCGGGTGCTGATCATGGGCGGGCGGCTGGTGCTGGAGAGTGAGCCGGGGGAGGGCACCAGCCTGACTGTGTGGGTGCCGGTGAGTGAGGTTTGAAGGTGTGTGGTGTTTGCGCTGACGCTATCGCGAGCAGGCTCGCGCCCACAGGGTTTGGTGTGTGCCTGAAATCTGGAGAAAAAACTTGATCCGTGTACTGGTAGCCGAAGACCACACCATCGTCCGCGAAGGCATCAAGCAATTGATCGGCCTGGCCAAGGATCTGCAAGTGGTGGGGGAGGCGAGTAATGGCGAGCAGTTGCTGGAAACCCTGCGCAGTGTGCCGTGCGAGGTGGTGTTGCTGGATATCTCCATGCCCGGGGTCAATGGCCTGGAAGCGATTCCGCGGATTCGCGCGCTGAACAACCCGCCCGCCATTCTGGTGCTGTCGATGCACGATGAAGCGCAGATGGCCGCCCGTGCCCTCAAGATCGGTGCGGCCGGGTATGCAACCAAGGACAGTGATCCGGCCCTGTTGCTGACCGCCATCCGCAAAGTGGCGGCGGGCGGCCGTTACATTGATCCGGAACTGGCCGATCGCATGGTTTTTGAAGTCGGCCTGACCGATACGCGGCCATTGCACTCGCTATTGTCAGAGCGCGAATTCTCGGTGTTCGAACGCCTGGCCCAGGGCGCCAATGTCAATGACATCGCCCAGCAACTGGCCCTGAGCAGCAAAACCATCAGCACCCACAAGGCGCGGCTGATGCAGAAGCTCAACATCACCTCACTGGCCGAGCTGGTCAAATACGCGATGGAACACAAGCTCCTCTAACTGTCACCGCGATCAAACCTGTGAGAGCGAGCTTGCTCGCGAATGCGGTGTATCAGTCACAGAATGAGTTGAATGACCCACCGCTTTCGCGAGCAAGCTCGCTCCCACAGGTTTCTTCATCGATCCTGCGAGATTGGGCATATCTGTTAGCGACACGCGCTTTTGCTTGTTCTTGCAGCTTGCAGCTCAACCCTCGCCACTGCCTTATCCATTAGCGCCATCCTTGTAGGGCAATCCCTACCCCCAACCTTCCATCCGGCTGAGGCGATTCTCTCCTGCGCCCCGATTTGCGCGCCTGTCAGCAGCCACTAGGCTTAACCCACAAGCAGTCATCAACAACAAAGGTGTGGGTATGAGCCAGGTCGATTCAAACGCAGGGGCCAGTGATGTGCTGGTCAGCTTTCGTGGAGTGCAGAAGAGCTACGACGGCGAGAACCTGATCGTCAAAGACCTCAACCTGGACATTCGCAAAGGCGAGTTCCTGACCCTGCTCGGGCCGTCCGGTTCGGGCAAGACCACCAGCCTGATGATGCTCGCCGGCTTCGAAACACCGACCGCCGGAGAAATCCTGCTGGCCGGGCGCGCAATCAACAACGTGCCGCCGCACAAGCGCGACATCGGCATGGTGTTTCAGAACTACGCGCTGTTCCCGCACATGACCGTGGCGGAAAACCTCGCCTTCCCGCTGACCGTGCGCGGCCTGAACAAGAGCGACGTCAGCGACAAGGTCAAGAAAGTCCTCAGCATGGTCCAGCTCGACGCTTTCGCCTCGCGCTACCCGGCGCAACTGTCCGGTGGTCAGCAGCAGCGGGTAGCACTGGCTCGGGCGCTGGTGTTCGAACCGCAACTGGTGTTGATGGACGAACCGCTGGGCGCACTCGACAAACAGCTGCGCGAACACATGCAGATGGAGATCAAGCACCTGCACCAGCGCCTCGGCGTGACCGTGGTCTACGTGACCCACGACCAGGGTGAAGCGCTGACTATGTCCGATCGCGTGGCGGTCTTCCACCAGGGCGAAATCCAGCAGATCGCTCCGCCGCGCACCCTCTACGAAGAGCCGAAAAATACCTTCGTCGCCAACTTCATAGGCGAGAACAACCGCCTCAACGGTCGCCTGCTCAGCCAGAGCGGCGAGCGCTGCGTGGTCGAGCTGGGCCGTGGCGAGAAGGTCGAGGCACTGGCGGTCAACGTCGGCCAGACCGGCGAACCGGTGACCCTGTCGATCCGTCCGGAGCGCGTCAGCCTCAACGGCTCGAGCGATCAATGTGTCAACCGCTTCTCAGGGAGGGTGGCGGAATTCATCTATCTGGGCGACCACGTCCGGGTGCGTCTGGAAGTCTGTGGCAAGACCGACTTCTTCGTGAAACAACCGATTGCCGAGCTCGATCCAGCGCTCGCGGTCGGGGACGTGGTTCCGCTTGGCTGGCAGATCGAGCACGTGCGCGCGCTTGATCCTCTTCTAGAGGCGAACTGATCGCCCCGGCAATACCAACACCAACCCTGCACGTGGAGAGAACAATAAATGTTGAGATCCCTGAAGTTCACCGCCCTGACCCTGGGCCTGATGGGTGCGGCCAGCGCGATGGCGGCTGGCCCGGATTTGACCGTGGTGTCGTTTGGCGGGGCGAACAAGGCCGCGCAAGTCAAAGCCTTCTACGCACCGTGGGAAGCGGCGGGCCATGGCAAGATCGTCGCCGGCGAGTACAACGGCGAAATGGCCAAGGTCAAAGCCATGGTCGATACCAAGAGTGTGTCGTGGGATCTGGTCGAAGTTGAATCGCCGGAACTGTCCCGTGGCTGTGACGAAGACATGTTCGAGCAACTCGACCCTGCGCTGTTCGGCAAATCCGAAGACTACGTCAAAGGCGCCATCCAGCCGTGCGGCGTGGGCTTCTTCGTCTGGTCGACCGTCCTTGCGTACAACGCCGACAAGCTGAAAACCGCACCGACCAGCTGGGCCGATTTCTGGGACACCAAGAAATTCCCGGGCAAGCGTGGCCTGCGCAAAGGCGCCAAGTACACCCTCGAGTTCGCACTGATGGCCGACGGCGTAGCGCCGAAAGACGTCTACAAAGTGCTGGCCGGCAAGGATGGTCAGGACCGTGCGTTCAAGAAGCTCGATGAACTGAAGCCGAGCATCCAGTGGTGGGAAGCCGGCGCGCAACCGCCGCAGTACCTCGCTTCCGGTGACGTGGTCATGAGCTCGGCCTACAACGGTCGTATCGCTGCGGTGCAGAAGGAATCCAACCTGAAAGTGGTGTGGAACGGCGGCATCTACGACTTCGACGCGTGGGCCATCCCGAAAGGTCTGGACGCCAAACGTGCGGAAGCGGCGAAGAAGTTCATCGCCTTCTCGGTCCAGCCGCAACAGCAGAAGACCTACTCGGAAAACATCGCCTACGGCCCGGCCAACACCCAGGCGGTTCCGCTGCTGGCCAAGGATGTCCTGAAAGACATGCCGACCACCCCGGAAAACATCGCCAACCAGGTGCAGATCGACGTCAGCTTCTGGGCTGACAACGGCGAGCAACTGGAGCAGCGCTTCAATTCCTGGGCTGCGAAATAACCGAGGGCTCGCTCTCCTGTGGGAGCGAGCTTGCTCGCGAAAGCGCCAGTACATTCAACATTGATGTCGACTGATGCGCCGCCTTCGCGAGCAAGCTCGCTCCCACATTTGGATCTGTGTGCATCAATCGATCGAGGTGGTTCGCCACCTCTGTAACGATCAAAGATTTGCGGAGTACGTCATGGCCATCGCCGTTCCCCTGAACGAGGGCACCAGCCCCACCTTGAAGCAGAAGCTCAAGCGCGCCGAGCGAGTCAACCGCTGGAAGGCTCAGGCGTTGATTGCGCCGCTGGTGCTGTTTCTGTTGCTGGTGTTCCTGGTGCCGATCGTGGCGCTGCTCTACAAAAGCGTCGGCAACCCGGAAGTGGTCGGCGGCATGCCGCGCACCGTGGCGGCCATCGCCAGCTGGGACGGCCGCGGCCTGCCCGCTGAACCGGTGTACAAAGCCGCTGGCGAAGACCTCGCCGAAGCCCGGAAAAACCAGACGCTGGGCGATTTGTCCAAGCGCTTGAACATGGAATTGGCCGGCTATCGCAGCCTGCTGACCAAAACCGCCCGTGCGCTGCCCTTTGTCAGCGAACCGGCCTCTTATAAAGAAGCACTTGAAGGCCTCGATGAGCGCTGGGGCGATCCGGCCTACTGGCAAGCGGTCAAGCGCAACACCAGCAGCATCACCCCGTATTACCTGCTGGCGGCGGTCGATCACCGCATCGACGACCTCGGCGAACTGGCCCCGGCCACCCCGGATCAGGCGATCTACCTCGACATCTTCGCCCGCACATTCTGGATGGGCCTGGTGATCACTGTGATCTGCTTGCTGCTCGCCTATCCACTGGCTTATCTGCTGGCCAACCTGCCATCGCGCCAGAGCAACCTGCTGATGATTCTGGTGCTGCTGCCGTTCTGGACCTCGATTCTGGTGCGGGTCGCGGCGTGGATCGTGTTGCTGCAATCGGGCGGGCTGATCAACAGCGCGCTGATGGCAATGGGCATCATTGATAAGCCGCTGGAGCTGGTGTTCAACCGCACCGGGGTCTACATCTCGATGGTGCACATCCTGCTGCCGTTCATGATCCTGCCGATCTACAGCGTGATGAAAGGCATCTCACCGACTTACATGCGTGCCGCGATTTCGCTGGGCTGCCATCCGTTCGCCAGTTTCTGGCGGGTGTACTTCCCGCAGACCTACGCTGGCGTCGGTGCCGGTTGCCTGTTGGTGTTCATCCTCGCCATCGGCTACTACATCACCCCGGCGCTGCTCGGCAGTCCGAACGATCAAATGGTCAGCTACTTCGTCGCGTTCTACACCAACACCAGCATCAACTGGGGCATGGCCACGGCGCTGGGCGGCTTGCTGCTGCTGGCAACCGTGGTGCTTTATCTGATCTACAGCTGGCTGGTGGGCGCCAGTCGCCTGCGCCTGAGCTAAGGGGAATTTGAAATGCTGAGTCCTTACATGTCGCCCATCGAACGGGTGTGGTTCTACAGCTTGCGGATTCTCTGCGGCCTGATCCTGCTGTTCCTGATTCTGCCGGTGCTGGTGATCGTGCCGCTGTCGTTCAACTCCGGCAGTTTTCTGGTGTATCCGCTGCAGGGCTTTTCCCTGCACTGGTATCAGGACTTCTTCGCCTCGGCGGAGTGGATGCGCTCGCTGAAGAACAGCATCATCGTCGCCCCCGCCGCGACCGTGCTGGCGATGGTCTTCGGGACACTGGCCGCGATCGGTCTGACCCGTGGCGACTTCCCCGGCAAAGCGCTGGTGATGGCGCTGGTGATTTCGCCGATGGTGGTGCCGGTGGTGATCATCGGTGTGGCGAGTTATCTGTTTTTCGCACCGCTGGGCTTGGGTAACAGTTTCTTCTCGCTGATCGTGGTGCACGCGGTGCTCGGTGTGCCATTCGTGATCATCACCGTGTCGGCGACGTTGCAGGGTTTCAACCATAACCTTGTACGGGCGGCGGCCAGCCTCGGCGCTTCGCCACTGACCACGTTCCGCCGGGTGACCTTGCCGCTGATTGCGCCGGGGGTCATTTCCGGGGCGCTGTTCGCCTTCGCGACGTCGTTCGATGAGGTGGTGGTGACGCTGTTCCTCGCCGGCCCGGAGCAAGCGACCTTGCCACGGCAAATGTTCAGCGGGATCCGCGAGAACCTCAGTCCGACTATCGCCGCCGCCGCTACGTTGCTGATCGCCTTCTCGGTGATTCTGCTGCTGACCCTGGAATGGCTGCGTGGGCGCAGCGAAAAACTGCGTACTGCTCAGGTTTAAGGGGCCGAATCAAAAGCTTACCCCCTCACCCCAGCCCTCTCCCCCAAGGGGGCGAGGGGGAAAGGGAGCAGATCTTCATGGTCTTCAAAACCTGTGTTCGACCGGTATCGCACGTCGATGTACTCCGAGAGAACGGCACGGTCAGTCCCCTCTCCCTCTGGGAGAGGGCTAGGGTGAGGGCTCTTGCTCTAGCCCTCGATGGCTCATTCACCACCTGAATACCAGACAACCCCAAACCCTCGACTACGCTTGTGCTCAGCTCCCACATCTATAAGAGGCTGCGCACGATGAGTCTGTCCCAGTTCAAAATCGCTCACAAACTGATCACCGGCGCCGCAGCCATCGAGCAACTGGCGGCGGAACTCACGCGCCTGGATATCGACAACCCGCTGATCGTCACCGACGCCGCACTGGTCAAATCCGGCACCGTGGAGCTGGCGCTGTGCCAATTGGGTGGGCGCGAATACGAGATTTTCGACCGAGTGCTACCGGACCCGGAAATTGCCATCGTCGAAGACTGCATGCGCGTTTACCGCGAGGGCGGGCATGACGGCTTGATCGGCCTCGGTGGCGGCAGTGCCATCGACATCGCCAAAAGCGTCGCGGCGTATGCCGGTTACCACGGCGCGCTGGAAGATCTGTTCGGCGTCGAGCAGGTGCCGCGCAAAGGTCCGCCGCTGATCGCCATCCCGACCACCGCCGGCACCGGTTCGGAAGTGACCAACGTGGCGATTCTTTCCGACAAGGTCGCGCAACTGAAGAAAGGCATTGTCAGCGACTACCTGTTGCCAGACGTCGCGCTGGTCAGCCCGCAAATGACCCTGACCTGTCCGCGCAGTGTCACTGCCGCCAGTGGAGTCGATGCGCTGGTGCATGCCATCGAATCCTATCTGTCGGTCAACGCTTCGCCGATTACCGACTCGCTGGCCATCGGCGCAATCAAACTGATCGCCCGTGCGCTGCCCAAGGCCTACGCCAATGGCGCCAATCTGCAGGCCCGCGAAGACATGGCCACCGCCAGCCTGATGGCCGGCATGGCGTTCGGCAATGCCGGGGTCGGCGCGGTGCATGCATTGGCGTATCCACTGGGCGGTCGCTTCAACATCGCCCATGGCGTGAGTAACGCCTTGCTGCTGCCGTACGTCATGACCTGGAACAAGATGGCCTGCGTCGAACGCATGCAGGATATCGCCGAAGCCATGGGGGTGAAGACGGCTCATCTGAGCGCCACGGAGGCGGCGGATAAAGCCGTGCAGGCCATGACCGATTTGTGTGCGGCGGTAGAGATTCCGCCGGGCCTGCGCAGTTTCGGTGTGCCCGAAGACGCGATCCCGGCGATGGCAGTGGAAGCCGCAGGGATCGAGCGTTTGATGCGCAACAACCCGCGCAGGCTCAGCGCTGCGGACATTGAAAAGATCTACCGCGCGGCGTACTGAGTCGCCCTCGGTCTCGCTCATGGCATAACCCAATCATCGTGGTCACGGTGCGCGCGCGGAAACTTGAGGTATACAATGCGCGCCATCGTGATTTAGCTCAGAAAAGGTGCGTCATGCAGCCCTTCGTAATTGCTCCGTCGATTCTCTCCGCCGACTTCGCCCGCCTCGGCGAAGAAGTGGACAACGTTCTGGCCGCCGGTGCCGACTTCGTCCACTTCGATGTCATGGACAACCACTACGTGCCGAACCTGACCATCGGGCCGATGGTCTGCGCGGCACTGCGCAAGTACGGCATCACCGCGCCGATCGACGCGCACTTGATGGTCAGCCCGGTGGATCGCATCGTCGGCGACTTCATCGAGGCCGGCGCCACCTACATCACCTTCCACCCGGAAGCCACGCTGCACGTCGATCGCTCGCTGCAACTGATCCGTGAAGGCGGCTGCAAATCCGGCCTGGTGTTCAACCCGGCGACCCCGCTGGACGTGCTCAAGTACGTGATCGACAAGGTCGACATGGTCTTGCTGATGAGCGTCAACCCGGGCTTCGGCGGGCAGAAGTTCATTCCCGGCACCCTCGACAAACTGCGCGAAGCGCGGGCGATCATTGATGCTTCGGGCCGCGACATCCGTCTGGAAATCGACGGCGGCGTCAACGTCAACAACATCCGTGAAATCGCCGCGGCCGGTGCGGACACCTTCGTCGCCGGCTCGGCGATCTTCAATGCGCCGAACTATCAGGAAGTCATCGACAAGATGCGTTCCGAACTGGCGCTGGCGCGCCCATGAGCGGTTTTGAGCAGCTGTTCCCGGGGCAACTGCCACGGTTGGTGATGTTCGATCTGGATGGCACGCTGATCGACTCGGTTCCCGACCTGGCGGCGGCGGTGGACACCATGCTGCTCTCCCTCGGGCGCAAGCCTGCCGGCATCGAGTCGGTGCGCGAGTGGGTCGGCAATGGCGCACCGGTGCTGGTGCGCCGGGCGCTGGCCGGCGGCATCGATCATTCGGCGGTGGATGACGTCGAGGCCGAGCACGCGCTGGAAGTGTTCATGGACGCTTACGGCGCCAGCCATGAGCTGACCGTGGTCTATCCGGGTGTGCGCGACACCCTCAAATGGCTGAACAAGCAAGGCGTGGCGATGGCGCTGATCACCAACAAGCCGGAGCGTTTTGTCGCGCCGCTGCTGGATCAGATGAAGATCGGCCGCTACTTCAAATGGATCATCGGCGGCGACACCCTGCCGCAGAAGAAACCCGACCCGGCCGCACTGTTCTTCGTGATGAAAATGGCCAACATCCCGGCCTCGCAATCGCTGTTCGTCGGCGACTCGCGCAGCGACGTGCTGGCGGCGAAAGCGGCGGGGGTCAAATGCGTGGCGCTCAGCTACGGCTACAACCACGGCCGACCGATTGCCGAGGAAGCCCCGGCGCTGGTGATCGACGATCTGCGCAAGCTAATTCCCGGTTGCCTCGGTACAGCCGCTGAGATAACGTTGCCCGACGCTGCTCAATCCCATTCTGGAAACGCCATCGTGGTGGTCACTCGCAAACTCTGGATGAAAGTCATCAAGGCCCTGGCCCGCTGGCGTTGGCGCGCCTGACTGTTTCCTGGCCGGCCCGCCGGCGCGTTTGCACACCTGACTGTTAGCACCTCACACCACGAGGCACCTCATGATCCGCGAAGAATTCCTGCGCTTGGCCGCCGACGGCTACAACCGCATTCCGCTGGCCTGCGAAACCCTGGCCGACTTCGACACGCCGCTGTCGATCTACTTGAAACTGGCCGACCAGCCCAACTCCTACCTGCTCGAATCGGTGCAGGGCGGCGAGAAATGGGGCCGTTACTCGATCATCGGCCTGCCGTGCCGCACCGTGCTGCGGGTTCACGATCATCATGTGAGCATCACCGTCGACGGCGTCGAGACCGAAAGCCATGACGTCGAAGACCCGCTGGCCTTCGTCGAAACCTTCAAGGCCCGCTACAACGTGCCGACCATCGCCGGTCTGCCGCGTTTCAACGGTGGCCTGGTCGGATACTTCGGTTATGACTGCGTGCGTTATGTCGAGAAACGCTTGGGCAAATGCCCGAACCCGGATCCGCTGGGTGTGCCGGACATTCTGTTGATGGTTTCCGATGCGGTGGTGGTGTTCGACAACCTCGCCGGCAAGATGCACGCGATCGTCCTCGCCGACCCGGCGCAAGCCGACGCTTACGAGCTGGGTCAGGCGCAATTGCAGGCGCTGCTGGAAAAACTGCGTCAGCCGATCACTCCGCGCCGCGGTCTGGATTTCAGCAAGCAGCAAGCGACTGATCCGGTGTTTCGTTCGAGTTTCACCCAGGACGATTACGAAAAAGCCGTCGACACCATCAAGGAATACATCCTTGCCGGTGACTGCATGCAGGTCGTGCCGTCGCAGCGCATGTCGATCGACTTCAAGGCTGCGCCGATTGATCTCTATCGCGCCCTGCGGTGCTTCAACCCGACGCCGTACATGTATTTCTTCAACTTTGGCGACTTCCACGTCGTCGGCAGTTCGCCGGAAGTGCTGGTGCGGGTTGAAGACAACCTGATCACCGTGCGCCCGATTGCCGGTACGCGTCCGCGTGGTGCTACCGAAGAAGCGGATCTGGCGCTGGAAGAGGATCTGCTGTCGGACGACAAGGAGATCGCCGAGCACTTGATGCTGATCGACCTCGGGCGTAACGACACCGGGCGGGTTTCGGAAATCGGCTCGGTGAAACTCACCGAGAAAATGGTCATCGAGCGTTATTCCAACGTGATGCACATCGTTTCCAACGTCACCGGCCAGTTGAAGGCCGGGCTGACGGCGATGGACGCACTGCGGGCGATTCTGCCGGCCGGCACCTTGTCCGGTGCACCGAAGATTCGCGCGATGGAAATCATCGACGAACTGGAGCCGGTCAAACGTGGTGTGTACGGCGGCGCGGTTGGTTACTTTGCCTGGAACGGCAACATGGACACCGCGATTGCCATTCGCACGGCGGTGATCAAGAACGGCGAACTGCACGTGCAGGCCGGCGGCGGCATCGTTGCCGACTCGGTGCCGGCGCTGGAATGGGAAGAAACCCTGAACAAGCGCCGTGCGATGTTCCGTGCTGTGGCCCTGGCTGAGCAGACACCGGACGCCTGAGCCACGCAAAACACTGGTAGGCCTTCGCCTGCTCGCGATTTCGGCCTGACATTCACCTTTAATGTTGGCTGATCCACCGCCATCGCGAGCAGGCGCAGGCCTGCATTGAGTTGTGCTCGGACCTAAAAAAACGCGGCGCCTGTGAGGGCGCCGCGTTTTTTATGCCGGCAAATCAGAAATCGAGGCTGACCCCGACGTTCACCCCTTGCTGGGTAAAGTCGTCATCCTTGCGCACGTTGTAGCTGGCGCGCAACGCCAGATCCTGAGTGAGCTTGTGGCTCACGCCCAGGTTCAGGCGATTGAGGTTGGTCTGCGGCTCGTAGCCTTCGAGGGTGAAACGATTGTTCGGCAGGCTGTTGAGGTTGATGGTCAGGTCTTGCCGGTCGTCGTTGTACTCACGCTCGTGAGCGAACTCGCCGAACACTTGGGTCTGTGCAGTGATCTGGTACTTGCCCTGGATGCCCAGGCCCAGACGCCGCGAGTTGCGCGACTGGTCATCGAAGGTCAGCGCGGTGGAATCCGCGCCTTTTTCCGAGTAACCATCCACTTCGGTCTTGCCGAAATCGGCGCTGACGAACGGCGACAGGTGCCATGGACTGCTGGCCTGCTGCGCGATGTCGTAGCCGATGCGGCCGCTGATCGCCAGGACGTAGCCGTCGGTATCGCCTTTCTCTCCGCGCTCGTTGACCCCGAGCTGGAATTTACGCTTGAGGCTGTCGTAGTCGAGTTTGCCGGCGGTCATCGCCAGATCGCCCCACCAGCGGTTTTGCTGGTACTGGGCGAATGCGGTGCCCATGTAGGCGTTGAGTTTGTATTCCGAGTCGGCGTCGCCGGCTTCGAGTTTCTGGTTATAGAAACCCGCGGCCACACCGACACGCCAGGCTTCGTTGACGCGATAGCTGCCGCCGATGTTCAGGTTATAGCCGTTGCCGTCGGCACTGGCAGCGCTGTGCTGGCCGTCGAAATCCTGATGTTGACCGCCGCCGGCAACGATGGCGCGCCATTGGCCGATGCCCTGCCAGTTTTCCCAATCGGCCAGCCACTGGTTGCGCAGTTCATCCTGATGCGCACGCAACGAACCCTGGGCCATTTCCGGCAGCAGGGTCAGTTCCCACGGTGCTGCCAGCAGTGAGTAGGCGTAGTCGGCAATCAGCCGCTGGCCGGTTTCGGTCGGGTGCACCGCGTCGTTGTAAATCAGCTTGGTCGGATCCGGGGTGGCGCTGTTGATGCCGTATCGGGCGTTTTCTGTGCAACTGTTGCCGCTGAAGCAGGTGGCCGTGAGGTTCTGGTCCGTCGCGAGGCCGAACTGCGCCGGGTTGGCGAAGGCCTCTTTGAGCAGCACCGGAATGTTCAGGGGAATGATTTCAGCGTTGATGCCCTGCAGCTGGCTGACCAGCTCGGTGTTGAACTGGGCGCTGAGCTGCGAGGTGAAAGCCTGCAGCGGCGAGCCATTGACCGCCGGGGTCAGGCCGATGTCTGGCAGCAGCCAGACCATGATGTATTTGGCGCCGGCACCTTGCAGCGTACGTACGCTATCGGCCAGGCGATCGGCCGCCGAGTTGGCCTGGTCAAGACTGAGCACGCGACCCTGGAGGAAGTCGTTCCCGCCGCCGGACAGGTAATACAGCGCGTTCGGGTCGGCACGGAAGCCGTTCGAGGGCAGGTAACCGGCGCGGGTGCGCTCACCGGTAGCCGATTGTGTGGTGATCGAGTCGAGAATCTGGTCGGTACGGTATCCGCCCACCGCCCAGTTGTTGCCATCCGCCAGCCCTTCACCGGCACGCACCGCCGAGGATGACGACGCGGTTTGATCAGGGCTGAAACCCAGTTTGCCGCCGATGATCTGGGTGGAGTTGAGGTCGCGGTTTTCGCCAGTGCCATCCTGGTACAGCGGGCCGGTGCGGTTGGTGTAGCGCTGCGTGGCGCCGGCCGGGCCGCCGGTGTCCCTGAAGGTCCCGGCATCGTTCAGGCTGTCGCCGAAGACGATGAAACTGGAATAAGGATTGGGTGCCGCATTGGCCTGGGCGCAGGCCAGAGCCAGCAGGCATCCGGCGAGCGGTACAAACAACGTCTGTTTGATCATGAGCAAGTCCGTTTATTTATTGTTTTAGGTGAACGAAACGACAGTACCAAAAACTCCCGGCATTTTGCCATCGGTCGCGAAGCCTCCCTTAGTTTTCTCCCCCGTCAGCACCGCCATATTGCACGCTCTGCCCAGCTAAGTTACTGTGCCGGAACGTATGAACGAGACCTTCCCCGTGTTGATCGTCAGCAAACTACTGGATCAAGTCATCAAGGCACACGCCCGTTGGCGTTGGCGCGCCTGAATCTTTTTTGCCGGCCCGGCCGGATCTGTATCGCTTTGCCTTCCTTGCCCGTTTGAAATGCCGCTGTGCCGACGCCCTCTGCGCGTCCGACATCGTGCAGCGCCCTGCGGGCAAGTCATTCGAAGGCTGTCTTCAAGTCAGAATTCAAGAGGTTCGAAACGCCATGTTGCTGATGATCGACAACTACGACTCCTTTACTTACAACGTTGTGCAATACCTCGGCGAGCTGGGTGCCGAGGTCAAGGTCGTGCGCAACGACGAACTGACCATCGCCGAAATCGAAGCGCTCAACCCCGAGCGCATCGTTGTGTCCCCCGGCCCCTGCACACCGACCGAAGCCGGCATCTCCATCGAAGCCATCAAGCACTTTGCCGGCAAACTGCCAATCCTCGGCGTTTGTCTGGGCCACCAGTCCATCGGCCAGGCCTTTGGCGGTGACGTGGTGCGTGCCCGGCAGGTGATGCACGGTAAGACTAGCCCGGTATTCCACGAGGACAAGGGCGTTTTTACCGGTCTGAATCATCCGCTTACGGTTACCCGCTACCACTCGCTGGTCGTCAAGCACGAGACCTTGCCCGATTGCCTGGAGCTGACCGCGTGGACGCAACACGATGACGGCAGCGTCGACGAAATCATGGGCCTGCGTCACAAGACCCTGAACATTGAGGGCGTACAGTTTCACCCCGAGTCGATCCTGACCGAACAGGGCCATGAACTGTTTGCCAACTTCCTCAAACAAACCGGCGGCACGCGCTAAGGACTTCCCATGAATATCAAGACAGCCCTGAGCCGTATCGTCGATCACCTCGACCTCAGCACCGATGAAATGCGCGACGTGATGCGCGAAATCATGACCGGCCAATGCACTGACGCGCAGATCGGCGCGTTCATGATGGCGATGCGCATGAAGAGCGAGAG
This sequence comes from Pseudomonas sp. HMWF006, assembly GCF_003061205.1. Lineage (NCBI taxonomy): Bacteria > Pseudomonadati > Pseudomonadota > Gammaproteobacteria > Pseudomonadales > Pseudomonadaceae > Pseudomonas > Pseudomonas sp. HMWF006. The sequence continues at coordinate 15,375 of NZ_QAIU01000558.1, read as the reverse complement.
CATCGACGAGATCGTCGGCGCCGTGTCGGTGATGCGCGAACTGGCCGACCAGGTCGAACTCAAGACCCTCGACGGTGTGGTCGATGTGGTCGGCACCGGCGGTGACGGTGCCAATATCTTCAACGTGTCGACGGCGTCTTCGTTTGTCGTCGCGGCCGCCGGTTGCACCGTGGCCAAGCACGGTAATCGTGCAGTCTCGGGCAAGAGCGGCAGCGCCGACTTGCTGGAAGCCGCCGGCATTTACCTGAACCTGACGCCGGTCCAGGTGGCCCGTTGCATCGACAACGTCGGCATCGGTTTCATGTTTGCCCAGACCCACCACAAAGCCATGAAGTACGCCGCCGGCCCGCGCCGCGATCTCGGCTTGCGTACGCTGTTCAACATGCTCGGCCCGCTTACGAATCCGGCCGGTGTGAAACATCAGGTGGTGGGCGTCTTCACTCAGGCGCTGTGCCGGCCATTGGCCGAGGTCTTGCAACGTCTGGGCAGCAAACATGTGCTGGTGGTGCATTCGAAGGATGGTCTGGACGAATTCAGCCTCGCCGCGCCGACCTTTGTTGCCGAGCTGAAAAACAACGAGATCACCGAGTATTGGGTCGAGCCCGAGGACTTGGGCATGAAGAGCCAGAGCCTGCACGGGCTGTCGGTCGAAGGACCGGAGGCGTCGCTGGCGCTGATCCGCGATGCACTGGGCAAGCGCAAAACCGAAAACGGCCAGAAAGCTGCTGAAATGATTGTGCTCAATGCCGGTGCAGCGCTGTACGCCGCCGATCTGGCCACGAGTTTGAAAGAAGGCGTGGCGCTTGCGCACGACGCTCTGCACACCGGCCTCGCTCGGGAAAAACTCGAGGAGTTGGGTGCCTTTACCGCGGTATTCAAAGTGGAGAATGAGGGATGAGTGTACCGACGGTTCTGGAAAACATTCTGGCGCGCAAAGTCCAGGAAGTCGCCGAGCGCAGCGCTCGCGTCAGCCTGAGCGAGCTGGAAGGTCTGGCCAAGGCGGCCGATGCACCCCGTGGTTTTGCCCAGGCATTGCTGGCGCAGGCGAAGAAGAAGCAACCGGCGGTGATCGCCGAGATCAAGAAGGCTTCGCCGAGCAAAGGCGTGATCCGCGAAAACTTCGTGCCTGCCGACATCGCCAAAAGCTACGAGAAGGGCGGGGCGACCTGTCTGTCGGTGCTGACCGACATCGATTACTTCCAGGGCGCCGATGCTTACCTGCAACAGGCCCGTGCCGCGTGCAGCCTGCCGGTGATCCGCAAGGATTTCATGATCGACCCCTACCAGATTGTCGAAGCCCGTGCCCTCGGCGCCGACTGCGTGCTGTTGATCGTCTCCGCACTGGATGACGTGAAAATGGCCGAGCTGGCGTCGGTGGCCAAAGGCGTTGGTCTTGATGTATTGGTGGAAGTGCACGACGGCGATGAACTGGAGCGTGCGTTGAAAACCCTCGACACGCCACTGGTCGGGATCAACAACCGCAACCTGCACACCTTTGACGTCAGCCTCGAAACCACCCTTGACCTGTTGCCGCGCATTCCGCGCGATCGACTGGTGATCACCGAGAGCGGCATCCTCAACCGTGCCGATGTCGAACTGATGGAAATCAGCGACGTCTATGCGTTCCTGGTCGGTGAAGCATTCATGCGCGCCGAAAGCCCAGGCACCGAACTGCAGCGTCTGTTCTTCCCGGAGCGTGGTGGCCCGGTAGTCAGTGGTTCGACCCTCGACTGATTCAGTCAGTCCGAGTAGACGCCATCGCGTGCAGGCTTACTCCTACACTTGGAATGCGTTCCCCCTGTAGAAGCGAGCCTGCTCGCGATGACGGCATAAGATTCACCTCAGACTGAACGTCCTACGGAAACCTTATGATCCCGACCTCCCTCACCATCGAAGCCGGCCTGCAAGCCGAACAAGACTTGTTGGCTTCGGTCTGCGCCGGCGACGCCGAATTCGGCCTGTTGTTCTGGCGGCCTGGCGATCGCGCGCTGGTCATGCCGCGCCGCCTCAACCGTCTGCCGGGTTTCGATCACGCCTGTGCAGTCTCCGCCGCTGCCGGCTGGCCCGTCTTGTTGCGTGAGACCGGCGGTGAGCCCGTTCCGCAATCTGCCGCAACCCTCAACATCGCACTGGTCTACGCACCGCCGCGCAGCGAAGGGGATCTGAACCGGATCGAAACCGGCTACCGCCGCCTCTGCGATCCGATCTGTGAGTTACTGGACGAATTGGGGGGCACGTCGTCCCTGGGGGAAATCGACGGCGCGTTCTGCGACGGTCGTTTCAACGTCAATCTCGATGGGCGCAAGATGGTCGGCACGGCTCAGCGCTGGCGCCAGAGTCAGGGCGGACAACGCCCGGTCGGTCTGGTACACGGTGCGATGCTGATGGATAACGAGCGCGAGTCGATGGCGGCGGCCGTCAATCGCTTCAATGAAGCCTGCGGTCTGGAGCAGCGGGTGCGGGCTGAAAGCCACATTGCCCTGCACGAGAAGTTCGCCGCGCCAAATGCATTGGCGCGTCTTGATGAGCTGTTTCGTCTGATGCTGGCGCAGGTCTACAGCGCCTGACGTTGCGCGCTTAGCGGGTACCGAAGACCACCATGGTCTTGCCTTTCACATCGACCAGGTTGCGTTCTTCAAGATCCTTGAGCACGCGACCGACCATCTCCCGCGAACACCCGACAATCCGCCCGATTTCCTGACGGGTCACCTTGATCTGCATGCCGTCCGGGTGAGTCATGGCGTCCGGTTGCTTGCACAGCTCCAGCAGGCAGCGGGCCACACGACCGGTGACGTCGAAGAACGCCAGGTCGCCGACCTTACGCGTGGTGTTGCGCAGACGTTGTGCGATTTGTCCGCTGAGGACGTAAAGAATGTCCGGATCCTGTTGCGACAGTTCGCGAAACTTGGCGTAACTGATTTCGGCCGTTTCGCATTCGACCTTCGCCCGCACCCAGGCACTGCGCTCCTGTTCCTGGCCCGCCTGTTCGAACAGGCCCAGTTCACCGAAGAAGTCTCCGGCGTTCAGGTAGGCGATGATCATCTCGCGGCCGTCGTCATCCTCGATCAGGATCGTCACCGAGCCCTTGATAATGAAATACAGCGTGTCCGAGCGATCACCCGCACAAATGATATTGCTCTTGGCCGCATGGCGACGGCGCTGGCAATGCATCAACAGCTTGTCGAGGTTCTTGATTTTGGGTGTGGGGGTAATAGCAACCATGGTTGTATCCCGAAAAGACTGCACGGTGATGTTTGATTTTTTATGAGGCGCTGAAGGCGGTCGCTACACAGGCTGACAATTGGCGCCAGCGAATTGGCGCCAGCTTACCAGACACTTCGTCGAAAATTCGAGAAATTACCTACGCCGTAGACGCATGCGTCCCACGATCGGCGCCCACTGTCAGAATGAATCCCTGTGCTAAGCTGGCGACCCTTTTTTTACAGTGGAGTCTTGGCGATGAAGGCACGCATCCAATGGGCTGGCGAAGCCATGTTCCTCGGCGAATCCGGTAGCGGTCATGTCGTGGTGATGGACGGTCCGCCGGACGCCGGTGGTCGCAATCTGGGGGTTCGGCCGATGGAAATGCTCCTGCTGGGTGTTGGCGGTTGCAGCAACTTCGACGTGGTCAGCATTCTGAAGAAATCCCGTCAGGCCGTTGAAAGCTGTGAAGCCTTTCTCGATGCCGAGCGTGCGACCGAAGATCCGAAGGTGTTCACCAAGATCCACATGAAGTTCGTGGTCAAGGGCCGGGGCTTGAAAGAAGCCCAGGTCAAACGCGCCGTCGAGCTGTCTGCGGAAAAGTACTGCTCGGCCTCGATCATGCTCGGCGCTGCGGGCGTGGACATTACCCACGAGTACGAAATCGTCGAACTCGGTTGAACCGACACTCAACTATCATAAAAGCAGTGCAGACTCTGGCGATCCCCCCGCTGACGTCTGCATGATGCGCCACTTTTTTCAGGGCAGTGACCGGTCAGCCGACGGGTCATCCGCCTGTACATATAACCAGAATCGCCATCGTGAAGAGGTGTTAACCGTCCTACGCAAGTGCGTTGTTCGCATTTGACGGGCATGCTTGATCACGCGGCTGCGCCGCAAGCACAGAGAGTTTCCAACGGTGAAAAGCAAACTCAAGCTCCACGGGTTCAATAACCTGACCAAGACCTTGAGCTTCAACATCTATGACATCTGTTATGCGGAAACCCCGCAAGACCAGCAGGCCTACGTCGAGTACATCAATCAAGAGTACAACGCGAAACGCCTGACGCAGATTCTCACGGAAGTTGTCGAGATCATTGGTGCCAACATCCTGAACATTGCCAGTCAGGACTACGAGCCTCAGGGCGCCAGTGTCACGATTCTGATTTCTGAAGAACCAGTGACCCCGACCGAAAGTCAGATCGAAGAGTCTCCGGGCCCCTTGCCCGAAATCATCCTTGCCCACCTCGACAAGAGCCACATTACGGTGCACACCTACCCGGAAATCCATCCGGACGACGGTATTGCGACGTTCCGTGTGGACATCGACGTGTCGACGTGTGGTGTGATTTCACCGCTCAAGGCGCTCAACTTTCTCATTCACCACTTCGATTCGGACATCGTCACCGTGGATTATCGTGTGCGCGGCTTCACCCGTGATGTTGAAGGCAACAAGCACTTCATCGACCACGAGATCAATTCAATCCAGAACTACCTGTCCGAAGACACCCGCGACGCTTACCAGATGACCGACGTGAACGTGTATCAGGAAAACCTGTTCCACACCAAAATGCTGCTGAAGGACTTCGAACTGGACAATTACCTGTTCGGCGACGCCACCAGTAACCTGTCCTCTGAACAGCGTGCTCAGGTGACCGACCGGGTGAAACACGAAATGCTGGAGATCTTCTACGCGCGCAACATGTCAGCGTAAGATCTTCGGGCACAAAAAAGGCGACTACTTTGCGGTAGTCGCCTTTTTTATTGCCAAAATACCGGGCCCTGTGGGAGCAGGCCTGCCAGCGATGAGGCCCTAACGCACCCGGGCTATCAGATCCGATAAGTGCTCTTGGTCATCACCTTGGCCAACAGACTCATCCCGAACTTCACCGGCGCCGGAAAACGGAAACCACCCGCATCCAGGGCACTCTCCGCATGATGTTCTTCGTCGATGCGCATCTGCTCCAGAATCGCCCGGGACTTTTCATCCTCGGCCGGCAACTGTTCCAGGTGCTCGTTCAAATGCTTGCACACCTGATGCTCGGTCGCCGCGACGAACCCGAGGCTGACCTTGTCGCTGATCAACCCGGCCACGGCACCAATCCCGAACGACATGCCATAAAACAATGGATTGAGCACGCTGGTATGACTGCCCAACTGGTGAAGGCGCTGTTCGCACCACACCAGATGATCAATCTCTTCTTCGGCCGCATGTTCCATGGCTTCGCGCACCTGGGGCAACTTGGCGGTCAGCGCCTGCCCCTGATACAGCGCCTGGGCACAGACTTCACCGGTATGGTTGATGCGCATCAGGCCCGCGACATGGCGCGTGTCTTCATCGCTCATTTGCGTGTCCGGCTGCAGAATTGCTGGCGACGGACGGTACGGCTGGCCACTGAAGGGCAGCAGGGTGCGCATCGCGGCATCGGCTTGTAGCAGCAGACGGTCAATTGGCGAGTAGTGACGTTGGGTAGTCATGCTGACCTCCGGGAAGAATCTCGGCGGCCAGTTTAACCGAATCGGCCGGGGAACGTTTGCGCTGGGTCATTTGCCGTACGGTACGGGATTTGTGCGTTCATGCTTTGAGTGGGAGCGGGCTTGCTTGCGAAGACGTCGGTACATGCAAAATATTCATGGCAGATACTCCGCTTTCGCGAGCAGGCCCGCTTCCACGGGATGTCCGGTGAATCAGCCCGGCGGCCAGTTCATCTGGCGCTGACCGAGCACATGCATATGGATGTGATAGACAGTCTGCCCACCCTTTTCATTGCAGTTCATCACCACCCGGAAGCCTTCCTCGCAGCCCAGCTCCAGGGCCAGGCGCTGGGCAGTGAACAGAATGTGTCCGGCCAGTGCCTTGTCGTCTTCGGTCAGGTCATTGAGGGTGCGCACCGGTTTCTTCGGGATCACCAGAAAATGCACCGGTGCCTGAGGGGCGATGTCGTGGAACGCCAGAACCTGGTCGTCCTCGTAGATGATCTTGGCCGGAATCTCCCGGTTGATGATCTTGGTGAACAGAGTATCCACTGCTGTTTTCTCCGTTGTGGGGGCTGGCCTGAGTGTACTCATGGGAAATGACCACGCCCAGTGTTTTGCCGTAGGACCGTTCAGCGCGGGCAGTAAGCCTTGTTGACCATGCCGACGATGGTGCGGTTGAGCCAACGCGAACCAAGGCGCGGCAGGAAGGCGAACCAGCGGTTGCGCCGTCCGGGAATGATGATTGCGCGGTTTTTCTCCAGTGCGCGCACGGTGTACAGCGCGACTTCCTCGGGGCTCATCAGCAGCTTGCTGTTCTTGAGTTTGTCGTCGTTGAGCTGTGCGGTGCGGAAGAACCCGGTGCGGGTCGGTCCGGGACAAAGGACTGACACCTTGACCGCGCTCTGTTTGAGTTCAACCCGCAGCGCTTCGGAGAAGTGCAGTACGTACGCTTTGCTGGCGTAGTAGGTGCTCATCCACGGACCGGGATTGAACGCCGCCACCGAGGCGACATTGAGAATCTGCCCGCCACCCTGCAGGGCCATGCTGTTGCCGATGGCGTGACACAAGCGGGTGAGGGCGAGGATGTTCACTTCGATCAGATCCTGCTCGGTCATCCAGTCCTGGGCCAGAAACGGGCCGCAGGTACCGATGCCGGCGCAGTTGACCAACAAGTCGATCTGCCGGTCGCCTTCTTCCAGCTCCAGCAGGAAACCGGACAGGCGTAAAGGCTCGCCGAGGTCGCAGGCACGGAATAAAACCTCCACGCCAAACCGTTGGGTCAGTTCGATCGCGATACTTTCCAGCTGATCACGCTGTCGGGCCACCAGGATCAGGCTGCGGCCGCGCCGGGCCAGCGCTTCGGCCATGGCCAGACCGATGCCGCTGGAGGCGCCAGTGATCAGTGCGTAACGGGTCATGCAATTCTCCATCGCAACAGCTCCGCGCCGGCGACGCGGGTGTCACGGCGGGGAGCGCTGTTCATTCTTTCGCAGAGTCTACAGGGGCCTGCGCCGCTTCGGCTGCATCGTCAACGGAATTCGCCGCCGGCTCGACCTCCACGTCGACCTCGTCGGTGGTCACCGAGCCACTTTCGTAGCTGCTTTCCAGAGTGGTTTCGTATTCCTGCTGGATGGCCGAGATGCCGCCCAGCATGCCACCCACGAAAAACAAGCCGATAAAGACGATCCACAGAGAGCACAGCACTTTGACGGCCGTGGTGTTCGGCGGCGGCGGCCCATAGCGATTGGCGTGGGTGTTGCCCGGCATGACCATGATCACCAGCGGGAAGAAGCTGCCCACGAACGGTACAAGGGTCAGTAGCCATAGCCAGCCTGACCAGCCGATATCGTGCAGACGCTGAACGCTGAACAGGATGCCGACAATCATGAACGCCAGGAACAGGAAGAAGGCGAAGATGCCACCGATGATCAGGCCGGTGGTCGAGTCAGTACTCACCAGGCCCAGACCGATCAGGGCGAACACGCTGACGATTGGCAGCGTCACCAGGCTCAGCACCATCGACCAGGCGAGGTAGCGCAGCCGTCCGATCCGCCCTTCGACGCTGAAGGGTTTGAGTGTGGCGAACGCCGGCAGGTTTTCCCCGACGCTGGCGCGGGGCGGTGCATAGGGTGAATCCGGCTCTGCGACGGCAGGGGCGTGATCCTGCACGTCCGACAGATTAAGCTCGATCGCCGTTTCGGCTTCGATTCGTGCGTCGATCCCGGTCTTACTCAGCGCCTGCAGATAAGCTTGCGCGTCGTTGTGCGACAAATCGCGCTTGAGTGCCACGGTGCGGCCATTGAACAGGCGTTCGATGGCGGCCACGTCGCTTTTGAACAGGTTGGCCAGATTGAGCTTGGCCGTGGTGATATCGACACCGGGCTGCAGAGCACCGTCGAAAACGATCTTGTAACGGGGGTCGCTCATTACCGAGGCATCCTTGTCGCGAATGGTTTGAAAAGGTCATCAGTGTAAGGCCAGTCCCTGAGGCTGGCCGGATTTTTACCCACGTGGCCAGTGTTTCGCCAACTGGGTCGTGCGTCCCTGGGCCTGACGGTATTCAGCATCGAGGCGCGCGATCAGTTGATCAACGCTCGGCAGATCACTGATGTCGCCAACGCCCTGACCCGCAGACCATACGGTTTTCCAGGCTTTGGCTTCATCGTTGAGCGGCTTGAGCTTGTCGCCGAAATTAACTTCGCCCTTGCCTTGCAGCGCAGCCAGATCGAAACCGGCGGCTTCCAGGCTCTGGCGCATGAAGCTCGCCGGAACCCCCGACACGGCGGGAGTATGGATGATGTCCGCCGCTTTGGCAGTCAGCAGCATGTCCTTGTAGGCGTCAGGTGCATGACTTTCGGTGGTGCCGATAAATCGCGTACCGAGGTAGGCCAAATCCGCGCCCAGCAACTGAGCGGCCAGAATCTCGTGGCCGTGGTTCAGACAACCTGCCAGCAACAACGTTTTATCGAAGAGCTGGCGGATTTCGGCGATCAGCGCAAACGGACTCCAGGTGCCGGCGTGGCCCCCGGCGCCAGCCGCCACCGCAATCAAACCGTCGACACCGGCCTCGGCCGCCTTTTCGGCATGGCGGCGGGTGGTCACGTCATGAAACACCAGGCCACCGTAGCTGTGCACTGCATCAACCAGTTCCTTCACCGCGCCAAGGCTGGTGATGACGATCGGCACCTTGTGCTCGACGCAAATGTTCAGATCCGCCTGCAAGCGCGGGTTGCTGTTGTGGACGATCAGGTTCACTGCATAAGGAGCCGGATTATCCAGGGTCGCCAGCCCCGCTTCGATCTGTTCCAGCCAGGCTTTGAACCCGCTGCTTTCACGCTGGTTCAGCGCCGGAAAACTGCCGACCACGCCATTGCGGCAGCAGGCGAGCACCAGCTCCGGGTTGGAAATCAGGAACATCGGCGCTGCCACTACAGGCAGGCGCAGACGTTGTTCGAGCAGAGCGGGCAGCGACATTATGAACACCCCAAGGATCTGTACTTGTTGAAGTTAGAACGGCTTGACCACGACCAGAATTACGATAGCCAGCAATATCAGAACCGGCACTTCATTGAACCAGCGATAAAAGACATGGCTGCGGGTGTTCTCGCCACGGGCAAAACGTTTTACCTGAGCGCCGCACATGTGGTGGTAGCCGATCAGCAACACGACCAGAGTCAGTTTGGCGTGAATCCAGCCACCCATGCTGAAAATGCTCGGGTTCAGGTAAATCAGCCAGCCGCCGAAGATCAGCGTGGCGATCATCGCCGGGCCCATGATGCCGCGATACAGCTTGCGTTCCATGACGCTGAAGCGTTCTTTGCTGATCGTGTCTTCGCTTTGCGCGTGATAAACGAACAGCCGCGGCAAGTAGAACAGCCCGGCAAACCAGCACACGACGCTGACGATATGAAACGCTTTGATCCATAGATAGAGCATTTTTGGTTATTCCCAGGTTCACGGTAGCCCGGATAGTAGAGGCTTGAGCGTCCGCACGTCACCTTGACGGTTGTCGCAGGGGCGCGCGGCCCCTATTATCGACGGCTTTCCAGTGGGTTCTTTGAGGGCAGGTTATGGTCAAGGTCGGTATCGTCGGCGGCACGGGTTACACCGGTGTCGAACTGCTGCGTCTGTTGGCGCAGCATCCGCAGGCAGAAGTGGTTGTGATCACTTCCCGATCCGAGGCCGGTCTGGCCGTGGCTGATATGTACCCGAACCTGCGCGGCCACTATGACGGTCTGGCGTTCAGTGTGCCGGACATCAAGACGCTGGGTGCGTGTGACGTGGTGTTCTTCGCGACGCCGCACGGAGTCGCGCATGCATTGGCCGGTGAATTGCTGGCCGCGGGCACCAAGGTGATCGACCTGTCCGCAGACTTCCGTCTGCAGGACGCCGATGAATGGGCCAAGTGGTACGGCCAGCCGCACGGCGCGCCGGCGCTGCTCGACGAAGCCGTCTACGGGCTGCCGGAAGTCAATCGCGAGCAGATCAAGAAAGCCCGTCTGATCGCGGTGCCGGGTTGCTACCCGACCGCTACGCAGCTGGGTTTCCTGCCGTTGCTTGAAGCCGGTCTGGCTGACGCTTCGCGTCTGATCGCTGACTGCAAGTCCGGCGTCAGCGGTGCCGGTCGTGGCGCCGCTGTAGGCTCTTTGTACTCCGAGACGTCGGAAAGCATGAAAGCCTATGCGGTGAAAGGTCACCGTCACCTGCCGGAAATTCGTCAGGGCCTGCGCCGCGCCGCCGGTAAAGACGTCGGTCTGACCTTCGTGCCGCACCTGACCCCGATGATCCGTGGCATTCACTCCACGCTCTACGCGACTGTTGTTGATCGCTCGGTGGATCTGCAGGCGCTGTTTGAAAAGCGTTATGCCAACGAGCCGTTCGTCGATGTGATGCCGGCCGGCAGCCATCCGGAAACCCGTAGTGTGCGCGGCGCCAACGTCTGCCGCATTGCGGTGCATCGTCCGCAGGATGGCGACCTGGTGGTGGTGTTGTCGGTGATCGACAATCTGGTCAAAGGTGCGTCGGGTCAGGCAGTGCAGAACATGAACATCCTGTTCGGGCTGGACGAGCGTTTCGGTTTGTCCCACGCCGGCATGCTGCCGTAACACGTTAAGCCGCACAGCAAAAAGGCCCGTCAAACGGGCCTTTTTGCATTCTGGGCAGTTGGTCGGGTTTATTGATATACCGTAACAATAGTTGACCGATTTTCTAGGACAAGCGGATAATGCGCGTCATCACGCATTATGGCGGCGTAACGCCGGGAGATAGTCAGCATGAGCGTCGAATCCTTCACCCCCACGGCTTTGCAATTCACCCAAGGTGCTGCGCACAAGGTGAAGAGCCTGGTCGATGAAGAGGGGAATGATCGCTTGAAGCTGCGCGTATTCGTTACGGGCGGCGGTTGTTCAGGGTTTCAGTACGGTTTCACCTTCGATGAAGATGTGGCCGAGGACGACACCATCGTCGAGCGCGAAGGCGTGAGCCTGGTGGTTGATCCGATGAGCTTCCAGTACCTGGCCGGTGCCGAAGTCGACTACCAGGAAGGTCTGGAAGGTTCGCGCTTCGTGATCAAGAACCCGAACGCCACCACGACCTGTGGTTGCGGTTCTTCATTCTCGATCTGATCGCACTGCGCTACACACAACAAAACGCCACAGAGCCTTACGGTTCTGCGGCGTTTTTTGTTGTCTGCGTTTTGCTTAGTTAGGGTAGATCGCACCGAGTACGCGCAGGCCTTTTGCGCCGGTAACACTCGGGCGGTTGGCGGCTATGCCTTCGAGGCAGCAATGGGCCAGCCAGGCGAAGGCCATGGCTTCGACCCAATCTGGATCGACGCCGTGGCTGGCAGTGCTGGCGACGATTGCATTCGGCAGTAGATCCGCCAGGCGTTTCATCAGCGTGGCATTGTGTGCGCCGCCGCCGCAAACCAACAACTCTTGCGTATCCGATTGAGCGCTCTGCAGCGATTCGACGATGCTCAGCGCCGTCAATTCGAGCAGCGTGGCCTGGACGTTCTCTGCGGCGAAGGTCGGCAGTTTCGAGAGGTGTCGCTCCAGCCAAGGCAGGTTGAACACTTCCCGGCCGGTGCTTTTCGGGCCTTTGGTAATAAAGAACGGGTCACTGAGCAGAGCTTTCAGCAGGGCCGGTTCGACGCGGCCAGTGGCTGCCCATTGGCCGTTGCGATCGTAGTTTTCACCCCGTTGCTGATGAATCCAGGCGTCCATCAGCACATTTCCCGGGCCACAGTCGAAACCGGCTACCGGCTTGCTCGCCTCAATCAGGCTGAGATTACTGAAACCGCCGACATTCAAGACGGCCTGGTTACCGCTACGCTCTTCGAACAACGCCTCATGAAAGGCCGGCACCAGCGGTGCGCCCTGGCCGCCGGCTGCGACGTCGCGGCTACGGAAGTCGCTGACAACGGTGATACCGGACAATTCAGTCAGCAGGGCCGGGTTGCCAATCTGCACGGTAAAGCCACGTGCCGGCTCATGGCGAATGGTCTGCCCGTGGCTGCCGATGGCGCGAATGGCTTGCGGTTTGAGTTGCTGTTGTTCAAGGAGGGTGTGAATACCTTGCGCGGCGAGTTTCACCCAGTGTTGCTGAGTAATCGCCGAGCGGGCGATCTCGTCGGGGCCGCTGGCGCACAAGCTCAAGAGCTCAGTGCGCAGGGAGTCGGGCATGGGAATGTAGTGGGTGGCGATCAGTTTGATCGCCGAGGTTTGCTCGATCAGGGCGATGTCCAGCCCGTCGAGACTGGTTCCGGACATCACGCCGATATACAGGGCCATGACTTAGCGCTTGCTCGAGGCCAGCATGGTGGCCTTTTCCTGATCCATGCGCGCCATCAGTGGCTGGCTCTGCGCCAGGAAACGGGCGCGTTCGGACTTGGCGATCGGGTCGGCCATCGGCAGCTTCTGGCCCAGTGGATCGACGTGTACGCCATTGACCTGGAATTCATAGTGCAGGTGCGGCCCGGTGGACAGGCCCGTGGTGCCGATGTAACCGATCACTTGGCCCTGCTTGACGGTACCGCCGGTTTTCACGCCTTTGGCGAAACCTTGCATGTGGCCGTACAGCGTGCGGTAGGTATTGCCGTGCTGGATGATCACGGTATTGCCATAGCCACCACGGCGACCGGCCAACAACACTTTTCCGTCACCGGCAGCCTTGATTGGCGTACCGCGCGGAGCGGCGTAATCGACGCCTTTATGGGCGCGGATCTTGTTGAGGATCGGATGTTTGCGGCCCATGGAAAACTTTGAGCTGATGCGGGCGAAGTCCACCGGCGTGCGGATGAACGCCTTGCGCATGCTGTTGCCATCGGCGGTGTAGTAACTGCTGTTGCCTTGTTTGTTGGTGTAACGCACGGCGGTGTAGGTTTTACCGCGGTTGGTGAAGCGTGCAGACAGGATGGGACCGGTTCCGACTGCCTTGCCGTTGACCACTTTCTGCTCGTAGATGACGTCGAATTCGTCGCCCTGGCGGATGTCCTGAGCGAAGTCGACGTCGTAGCCGAAGACGCTGGCCATATCCATGGTCAGGCTGTGGGAGAGGCCTGCACGGGCGGCGGACTGCGACAGCGAGCTGTTGATGACACCGTGTACATAAGCGGTGCGAACCGTAGGTTTTGCGGTGACCCGGTTAAACGCATAACCCTTGTCGTTCTTGGTCAGGGAAATGGTTTCGACGTCGCTGACCTTGCTGTGCAGGCTGGCCAACTGGCCTTCAGGCGTCAGTTCAAACTCCAGCTTCTGGCCGTGTTTCAACTGACTGAACTGCTTGGCTTGCTTGTCGCTGGCGAGTACCTCGTGCACTGCGGCAGCCGGAAGGCCGACCTTTTCGAACAGCGTGGACAGGGTGTCGCCCTTCGACACGACGACTTCCCGATGGCCGGGAGCTTTTGGTTTTTCGGCGACCTTGGCTGGCTCTGGCGCGGCTTCAGCGGTTTCCGAGGCGGATTCGTCAGAGTTTTCGATCTGGGCAAACGGCGAGGCTACTGGCTCATTTGTGGCTTGAACCGCGTCAGCAGCGTCTTGATCTTGTGTCAGTTGTTCAGCAGGACTTTCCAGTTCAAGGCTCAGGGTCGTCTTTTTGGCTTCAACATCACTGGAAGGGAATACCAGGAGTGCCAGGCTGAGAAGGGCGGCGATACCACTTGCTGCGAGCAGGTGGGTCTTCGGGTAAAGCGGTGGCGCTTTAGACGGTTCTGTGGTCATAAGTAATTTTGACTTTGAAAAAAGATGAATTGGAAAAGATGAATGACATGATGAAGATGAAATAACTGTATAAAATATAACCAAATCATCTCTGAAGCAAGTCTACAGACAGTCTGTCTGTGGATTGGTGTCCGTGCGCCGGGCAAAACTTGTAATTGGTGCGCGATCTTGTATGGTTGGTTCCCTTTGAATCTGAGCCTTGCGGGTCTGTTATGAAGTCGGTTGAAGAGCAGCTAGCGCTGATTAAACGTGGTGCGGAAGAACTATTGGTCGAGTCCGAGCTGATCGAGAAGCTCAAGCGCGGCCAACCGCTGCGTATCAAGGCTGGTTTCGATCCGACAGCGCCGGATCTGCACTTGGGTCATACCGTGCTTATTAATAAGCTGCGCCAGTTCCAGGAGCTGGGGCATCAGGTGATCTTCCTTATAGGTGACTTCACCGGAATGATCGGTGACCCGAGTGGAAAGAGCGCCACGCGCCCTCCGCTGACTCGCGAGCAGGTTCTGGAAAACGCCGAGACTTACAAGACTCAGGTGTTCAAGATTCTCGATCCGGCGAAAACCGAAGTCGCGTTCAACTCCACCTGGATGGACCAGATGGGGCCAGCAGACTTCATTCGGCTGACGTCGCAGTACACTGTTGCGCGGATGCTTGAGCGCGATGACTGCGACAAGCGCTACACCACCAATCAGCCAATCGCTATTCACGAATTCCTCTATCCGCTGGTGCAGGGTTACGACTCGGTTGCTCTGCGTGCCGATGTCGAGCTGGGCGGTACCGACCAGAAGTTCAACTTGTTGATGGGGCGTGAGCTACAGCGTGGGTATGGTCAGGAGGCTCAGTGCATTCTGACCATGCCGTTGCTTGAAGGTCTGGATGGCGTGAAGAAGATGTCCAAGTCGTTGGGCAACTACGTCGGCATTCAGGAAGCACCGGGCGTCATGTACAGCAAGTTGGTGTCGATTCCGGATGCGCTGATGTGGCGCTACTTCGAGCTGCTCAGTTTCCGCTCGATGGATGAGATCAATGCGTTGCGTGCCGATGTCGAGGCAGGCGCCAATCCGCGCGATGTAAAAATCAAGTTGGCCGAAGAGATCGTGGCGCGTTTCCATGGTGAAGAAGCTGCGGCCAATGCTCACCGCGCCGCGGGCAACCGTATGAAGGATGGCGAACTGCCGGATGATTTGCCTGAAATCGAGCTTGCGTCTACTGAGGACATGCCGATCGCGGCTGTCCTTAATAAGGCGGGCCTGGTGAAGAACTCGGCAGCGGCGCGTGATTTGTTGTCGTCGGGTGGGGTGCGTGTAGATGGTGAAGTGGTTGATCGCTCCTTTATATATGTACTGGGCGCTACGCACGTTTGCCAGGCCGGAAAGAAGGCATTTGCACGTATTACGCTGAAATCTGAATAAAATTGAAATTAGGGATTGACGGCGAATTCTAGAAGTCTATAATTCGCCCCACTTCCGGCGCAGTC
>NZ_QAIU01000059.1:0-2555 GCF_003061205.1 Pseudomonas sp. HMWF006 | reverse complement strand
CCGGCATGACGACCTTGCTGCTGCTTGCGGTGAATTATTTCCCCAACACATGATCGGACGGCGTGACTGTTTTGCTATCTTGCCGCCCATCGTCAGCGTTCACTTCGGGCGTGCGTTGATTTCAGGTTTCGAAGTATTAAGGAAAGGATCGAATGGAGTTTCTGCGTTTTCTGGCGTTTGTCGCGGCTTGGGGTTTCATGTGGCGCTGGGTGGTGAAGAACCGCGGTAGCTGGAATATCTTCTACGGCAATATTGTTGGTGCAGCGGGCGGTTTCATCGTGGCAATGGTCGTGCTGTCGATTACGTTTTCGGTGTTTCCAGTGGCACCGGCGCAAACCGATAGCCGCGAAACAGAGCGCGCCGCGGCGGCACTCATGCCGGAAGTAGAAAGGTCAATGGAGCCTGTACCGGTGATCGCATCGACCCCTGCCGATTCCGACAATCTTGCGACCTACGTCGCCAGCGAACCACAGAACGAGCCTTCTCCGCCCGAGTCCGCCCTTCTGCCGAACTACAGCAAACGCCTGCCCGCGTCACTGCTGGAGAAGGACTTCAAGGACAACGTGCACAACGACTTTGCCGTTTCGCGCCGATTGGCCGGCACTCATCCGAACGCGGACCGGTCCCTGATGGCGTTCATGATTTGCGAACCCTTCATCAAGAGCGCCATGCGCTTTTCCGCGTCGACCGCGATCGCCAGTGCGAAGAGCGCGAGCAGCCAGCGGTTCAAGGATCAGACCTACACCATCAGCAGCACCGTCAGCGCTCGCAACATGTTGGGCGACAACGTCAGCTACGGTTTCGACTGCTCGGTTCAACAAGTGGACGGTAAAGACACTGACAAGGCCGCGTGGCGCCTGCTCGGTCTGAAGTTGAAGAAGATCGAGTCTTAAGCCTCATTTAAGGGTTCAAGGCGCCGGCTGCGCTATCATCGCCGGCTTGTGCGCCTTGAGCTTTGCCCCGGAATGTCCCCGACACTTGCTGAACTGAATCCGCTGCCTCCCGTCTTGGCCGGCCCGCTGCTGCGACGGCTGGAACCGACGCGACTGGTGCTATGGCTGGTGGGCAGCCGACAACTGTCGCTGACCTTGCGCCTGCAAGGTGTAGGAGATATCCCTCTCGACGCCGGGAAATGCACGGTCATTCCTGTCGGTCGCAAAGCATTTGTTCATCTGATTGATGTTCCTCTCGATAGCGCCCTGCCCGGCGATACGCGTATCGACTATGACCTGCTGATCGACCACACAACCGGCATCGCCGACTGGGCGCCGCATCTGCTGTACGGCGATGCGACGAGCCCGAACTTCGTCCTGCGCTCGCGGATCGACCAACTGCTGCATGGGTCCTGTCGCAAGCCGCATCACCCGGCAACCGATGGCTTGCTGTGTGTCGACCAATTGCTGGCAGACGAAACCGATCCGCAACAACGCCCGGCACTGTTGATGATGAGCGGTGACCAGGTCTACGCCGACGACGTTGCCGGCCCGATGCTGCGGGCGATCCACGCCTTGATCGAACGCCTTGGCCTGTACGACGAACACCTCGAAGGCGCCGTCGTCAGCGACAGCGCCAGGCTTTACGAACACCCGGCCAGTTACTACCACCGCGCGGATTTGTTACCGGCGCTGGAAAGCAACGAGACCTTGCGTGAGCGATTTTTCGGTGGCGCGCGTAAGCCGATTTTCACCAGCAGCAGTGCCGACAATCATCTGGTGACTTTCGCCGAGGTCATGGCGATGTACTTGCTGGTGTGGTCGCCGACGGCCTGGACGCTGATCAATCCGCAAACGCCCGAACTGACGCCTGCACGGCTCAAGCGCTATACCCTCGAACAGACTCGCATCATTGGCTTCAAGGCCGGCTTGGGCAATGTCGCCCGGGCGTTGGCGCACCTGCCAAGCCTGATGATTTTCGACGATCACGACATCACCGATGACTGGAACCTGTCCGCGCAATGGGAGGAAACGGCCTACGGCCATCCGTTCTCCAAACGCATCATCGGTAACGCCTTGATCGCGTACATGTTGTGCCAGGGCTGGGGCAATAACCCTGATGCCTTCAAGGATGTCCTGGAGAAAACCCGACGCCTGAGCGCCAGCGGCGATGATCAGTACCTCGACAGCCCGGTGCAGGACGCGCTGATTGATGACCTGCTGCGTTTTCAGAATTGGCATTTCGTATTGCCGAGCAGTCCGGCGCTGCTGGTCATCGACACCCGCACCCGCCGCTGGCGCAGTGAAATGGCGCTCAAGCAACCGTCGGGCTTGCTCGACTGGGAAGCCTTGAGCGAGTTGCAGCAGGCGTTGCTCGATCACCCGTCGGCGATCATCGTTTCACCGGCGCCGATCTTCGGCGTGAAGCTGATTGAAACCGTGCAGAAGCTGTTCAGCTGGTGCGGTTACCCGCTGCTGGTGGACGCGGAAAACTGGATGGCCCATCGCGGCGCCGCACAGGTGATCCTGAATATTTTCCGACACTCGCGTACCCCCGGTAACTACGTGGTGCTGTCGGGCGATGTGCATTATTCCTTCGTCTACGAAGTGCTGATCCGACAC
>NZ_QAIU01000557.1:768-1229 GCF_003061205.1 Pseudomonas sp. HMWF006 | reverse complement strand
TTCAGGCGGACGCCACCACCAACACCTTGCTGATTTCCGCGCCGGAACCGCTGTACCGCAACCTGCGCGAAGTCATCGACTTGCTCGATCAGCGTCGCGCACAAGTGGTGATCGAAAGCCTGATCGTCGAGGTCGGCGAAGACGATGCCAGTGAATTCGGTGTGCAATGGCAGACCGGCAACCTCGGTGGTAACGGCGTGATCGGCGGGGCCAATCTGGGTGGCTCGGGCATCAACGTCAGCGGCAAGACCAGCATCGACGTACTGCCGCAGGGTTTGAACCTGGGCTACGTCAACGGCACCGTCGACATCCCCGGCATCGGCAAGATCCTCGACCTGAAAGTGCTGGCCCGAGCGCTGAAGAGCAAGGGCGGCACCAACGTGCTGTCGACGCCGAACCTGCTGACCCTGGACAACGAAGCAGCGAGCATTTTCGTTGGCCAGACCATTCCGTTTGTCAGC
>NZ_QAIU01000557.1:0-752 GCF_003061205.1 Pseudomonas sp. HMWF006 | reverse complement strand
TGGTGGCACCAGCAACAACCCGTTCCAGACCGTGACCCGTGAAGAGGTTGGTTTGAAGCTCAATGTGCGGCCGCAGATTTCCGAGGGCGGTACGGTCAAGCTCGACATTTATCAGGAAGTCAGCAGCATCGACGAACGCGCTTCGGCCAGCGCCAAATCGGCGGGGATTGTCACCAACAAACGGGCGATCGACACCAGCATCTTGCTGGATGACGGCCAGATCATGGTGCTTGGCGGCTTGCTGCAGGACGGCTACAGCCAGAGCAACGACGCGGTGCCGTGGCTGGGCAGTCTGCCGGGGATTGGTGCGCTGTTTCGCAACGAGCGCCGGGCGATCACCAAGACCAACCTGATGGTGTTCCTGCGCCCGTACATCATCCGCGACAGCGAAGCGGGGCGCAGCATCACTCTCAACCGCTACGATTTCATGCGCCGCGCCCAGGGTGGCCTGCAACCGGAACGCAGCTGGGCGATGCCGGACATGCAGGCGCCACAATTGCCGACAGCAGCGCAAGGCGTGCCGGCAGTGGCGCCCACCTCAGGCCCTCGCGCAACTATCAAAGCCGTGCCGATTGACGGGAGCAGACGCTTTTGAAACCAGCTCGCAATGTGCAACTCACCCCTGTGGTGAGGGGATTTATCCCTGTTCGGCTGCGCAGCAGTCGTAAACATTGCGGGCGCGGTATGTCTGGAAAAAACCGATTGCAGGTTTTGGGGTTGCTGCGCAACCCAACGGGGATAAATCCCCTCGC
>NZ_QAIU01000556.1:12947-14053 GCF_003061205.1 Pseudomonas sp. HMWF006 | reverse complement strand
AAACCACGCTGGAGTGAAGTCTTCACTTCGGTGTCAGCAATCAACTTGTCCTGCGACACCCGGGCCAAATCCTTCTCGATCCGGTCGAACTCTTCCGGAACCGCCGCGCGCACGTCAGCCTTGGCCGTGGCCTGATCCGGGATCACGTTGGTGCGGTCACCGGCCTTGAGCACGGTGAAGTTGATGGTGGTTTTCTTCGCCTCATCGCCGAGTTTGCCCAGTTGCAGAATCTGGTGCGCCGCCTCCATCGCCGCGTTACGCCCCAGTTCCGGGGCGACGCCGGCGTGCGCGGCTTTGCCCTTGACCTCGACCAGCGCCGTCGCGCTGCCCTTGCGCCATACCACCAGGCCATCCGCCGGACGCCCCGGCTCGAGATTGAGGGTCACGTCGTGTTCTTTGGCAGTTTTTTTGATCAGGTCGGTGGCGACGTCCGAGCCGGTTTCTTCGCTGGCATCGAGCAGAAAGGTGATCTGCGCGTAATCCTTGAAGTCGAGGTTCTTCAGCACTTTCAGCGCATAGATCCCGGCGACAATGCCGCCCTTGTCGTCCATCACCCCCGGCCCGTAGGCGCGACCGTCCTTGATGTGGAACGGCCGTTCGGCGGCGGAGCCTTCGTTGAACACCGTGTCCATGTGCGCCATCAGCAGGATCTTTGCCTTGCCGGTGCCCTTCAGGGTAGCGAGCACGTGACTGGATTTTTCCGGGGTGTTCGGCACCCATTCGATCGTGGCGCCAAGCTTCTTCAGCTCATCGACGGCAATGTCGCTGACTTGCTTGAGCCCCGGCTCGTAGCCGGAACCGGAGTCGATATTGACCAGACGTTCCAACAGTTTCAGGGCTTCGGGCTGGTATTGCTCGGCGTCGGCGAGCACCTGTTTGTGCGGTTCGGCGGACGCCACGGCGGCCGAGAGCGTGAGAGACAGGCCGAGGCTGGCGGCCAGCAGAGAGCGGGAAAATGAGCGCGTCATGAATCAATCCTTGTTTCGCGTCGGGGGTGGATTGAAACCGTACCCGACATTGACGCAAGGCTCTACACCCAATACGACGCTGACCTGGCCGACCGCACCCGAAACCTGTGGCCGCTAGCTGGCCTGCCAGCGTCTACA
>NZ_QAIU01000556.1:11228-12937 GCF_003061205.1 Pseudomonas sp. HMWF006 | reverse complement strand
GATCAGTCGCAAGCGGCTCAGACCGAGTCGAGCTGCGGCTGCTTCGGCAGGCTCTCGCAATTGCAGATCACCCGATTGCGGCCACTGGCCTTGGCTTCATACAAGGCCTGATCGGCATCATTGAGCCACCGCGTCGCGTCGGCATGCGCGGGATCGTACGCCGCCAGGCCGATACTCAAACTGACCTTCAACGCCGGGTTCTGCTCATAGCCAAGAACGGCAAAGCGCTCGCGCAGCGCCTCCATGGCTTGCGCCGCGTTGAACAGCGGCAGCTCCGGAAGAATCACGCAGAACTCGTCCCCGCCGTAGCGCCCGGCGACATCGGTGGCGCGCAGGTTCTGCTTGAGCATCTTGCTCAACTGTCGCAGCACGATGTCACCGGCGACATGCCCGTAGGTGTCGTTGATCGCCTTGAAATGGTCGATGTCGATCAGCGCGATCGCCGCGCCCTGTTTCTGCCGCTTGCAACGCTGAAAAGCGATCTCCAGTTGATCCTTCCAGGCGCCGTGATTGAGCAGTCCGGTGAGGCTGTCAGTACGACTCAGCGCGAGCAACTCACGTTTATGCAGGCCGAGGGTGTAGGCCTGGCGAAAACAGATCCAGCCCAGTGCCAACGGGTACAGCAGCAATAACGGGAAACACGCGTACATCTGCGCGGGTGAGGTTTGCGGAATGAATGCCGGCGCGAAAACCACCAGGCCGACGGCAACCCCGAGCAACTGCGCCGCGGAGCCCGCCAATAGAAAGCGTGAACCTCCGATAGCGACGTTGTTCATCGCCATCATCGAAATGGTCGTTGCCGTGGGCAGCGGATTGAAATGCATGGCAGCGACCCAGAAGCCGCCAAGAAAGGCGTCGATCAACAGGTTGCGGTGTTCGGCGTGGAAAGGCACCTCGGCGCGGCGCGCCCATTGAAAGGCCAGATGCGGCCAGATCAGGCCATTGAACAGCATCAACGCCCAGACCCACAGCGGCGGATCGAGGGCTTGCATCGCCACGGACACGCAGAGAAGCCCAAGCAACAGCCCGAGGATTCGCGACGTGTAAAGCCTCCTGGCCAATGAAAGTCCCTTTCCTCCCGTTTTTCCCATAAGGGCCTCGACCACTCGACGGAACCTGCACACCGTAGGACAGATGTGTTGGGAGTCTATCAGGGCAACGTTAAATAGCCATCACCGGCCAGCGGGCTGAATAGAGCGACATTACCGCTGCGCACAGTGCAAATATTTGGCTATACATGAAAGGAGGAAAACGAAAAAACAACTATAAGAAGGAGCCCCATGCACACCTACCACGTGTTGATCATCGGCAGCGGTTTCGGCGGCCAGTGCGCGGCGGTCAACCTGCTCAAGGCCGGGATCGACGATTTTCGCCTGCTGGAGCGCCGGGGTAGGTGTTCTGACACCAGGTGCCGCCGAAGAAGTCCCGGCGCTGCGGTGGACGTGCCATCGCCGCTGTATTCGCTGTCGTTCGCCTCTTACCGCTGGTCGCAGATGTTCGCCGAACAGGCCGAGCTGCACCGCTACACCGAGCACGTGATCGACCGGTTCGGCCTACGCGAGCGGGTGGAGTTGCAAGCCAATGTCGAGCGTGTCGAATGGGACGACGAGCAAAAACGCTGGGCCGTTCATACCGGCGCCAAGGGCACGTTCCATGCGCAATTCCTCATCAACTCGACCGGCCCGCTGAGCCAACCGGTGATCCCACAG
>NZ_QAIU01000556.1:3437-11218 GCF_003061205.1 Pseudomonas sp. HMWF006 | reverse complement strand
GACTACGACTATCGCGGTAAACGCGTGGCCATCGTCGGCAGCGGCGCCAGCGCGGTGCAGGTGATTCCGGCGATTGCCCCCGACGTCGCGCAACTGCACGTGTTCCAGCGCACGCCGCATTGGGTGCTGCCTCGCGCCGATCGTCTGTTCGGGCCGCTGCAACGCTGGCTGCTGGGTGTGAAACCGGCCTACAAGCTGTTGCGTTGGTTGATCTACTGGCAGTTCGAAACGCGGGTGATCGCGTTCAAATATTCGAGACCGGCCATCCGCATGGTCCAGCGTCAGGCCTTGCGTCTGCTGGAACGCCAGGTGCGCGACCCGGCGCTGCGGAAAAAGCTCACACCGGACTTCACCATCGGCTGCAAACGCGTGCTGCTGTCCAACACCTATTACCCGGCGTTGACCCGGCCCAACGTGACGCTGCACACCCGCGAACAAGGCATCACTTCGCTCGACGAGCGCGGCATCAACACGCAGGACGGCCAGCACATCGAGGTCGATCTGATCATCTGGTCGACCGGTTACGACGCCACCGACGGGGTGATTTCCTACCCGGTCAGCGGAAAAAACGCCGTGCAACTCAGAGATGTCTGGGCCCAATACCCACGCGCCTACCTCGGCACCAGCCTGCCCGACTTTCCCAACCTGTTTATCGTCACCGGGCCGAACACCGGCATCGGCCACACCTCGGCGCTGTTCATCATCGAGTCGCAGATGAACTACATCCTCGACTGCATCCGCACCGTGCAAGCCAAAGGCCTGCGCAGCATCGAAGTGCGCCCGGAAGCGGAACGTACCTACACTGAGATGATCCACCGGGAAATGGAACGCACGGTGTGGAAGTCCGGTGGCTGCCACAGTTGGTATCAAAGCAAGAGCGGTCACGTGATCGCAATGTTTCCCGGCTTCAGTTTCAGCTATCACCGCTTGACCCGGGCGCTGAAACCGGCCGACCACATTCTGTCCTGAACACGTAAAAGGAAGACGTCGATGCTTTTGCTGTTTGTCGCCCTCGCGGTTTTCGTGGCCTGGAGCTGGTTGAGTTATCCGGCGGTCGGTCATTGGCTGTATGACCTGAACATGGCCGTCGAGGCCAAACTGTACAAGCTGCACAAGATCGAAGTGCCGATCGCCGAGATGACCGTTTCGACCTGGCAAGGCGGGCCCTATGAAGCGGCCAGCGCCATCCTCATGCTGCACGGCTATAGCGCCGACAAGAACCTGTGGCTGCGCTTCTCCCGGCACTTCGTGCGCCAGTATCGGGTGATCATTCCGGATCTGGCCGGCCACGGTGAAACCGGCTTCAAGGCTGGCGGCGGCTATGACATCGCGGTGCAAGCCAAGCGCATGATCCAACTGCTCGATGTCTGCGGCGTGGAGAAAGTCCATGTTATCGGCAACTCCATGGGCGGTTACATCGCGGCGTGGCTGGCGGCAACCTACCCGGACCGGATCGCCTCGCTGGCGTTGATCGACCCGGCCGGCGTCACGGCCCCGGAGGCCAGCGACATGGAGCGCCACCTGGCCCGTGGGCACAACCCGTTCCTGATCCATTCCCGGGAGGACTTCCAGCGTTTCTACGCGATGACCATGGCGTCGCCGCCGTGGGTGCCGAAGCTGGTGCTGGATGCCATTGCTCAACGCTACGAACAGCAACGCGATGAACTGGAAGAGATCTTCCGCGATTTCCGCGCCAGTGAACCGATGGAGCCGAAACTGGCTGACATCAAGTGTCCGTCTCTTCTGCTCTGGGGGCGCAAGGACCGGCTGATCGACGTCAGCAGTGTGCCGGTGTGGAGCAAGGGCATCGCCAATCTGCGCGTGGAGGTGTGGGATCACGTCGGGCATATGCCGATGGTCGAACAACCGGGGAACACCGCGCGGTTGTATCGGGAATTTCTCGGCAACCAACGATGATCAGCAGGCCTCATCCGCCTCCTGGGGCGAAGGAGCGTGCTCCCGCCGGGCTGCGCAGCAGACCCACAGCTGACGGAGGGTTGCACCCGACAGCCTGTGCTGGCTGGATCAGGCCCGTTTTGCGCCCGAGCGCGAGCAAACGACTTCGCCACAGGGGTGAGCCTCTCTTACAAAGGTTGCGGGACTGAGATGAACATTCTGTATGACGAGCGCCTAGACGGGCCCTTGCCCAAGGTGAACAAGGCCTGGGTTCTCGAAGCCTTGCAACACGCCGTGCCCGATCTCGACATTCTCTGGCGCGACGACGAACTCAAGCCCTACGAATGCGATGGCCTCTCGGCTTACCGCACCACGCCGATGCTGGTCGCGCTGCCCCGACGTCTCGATCAGGTGCAGAGCCTGCTCAAACTCTGCCATCAGCACCAGGTCCCGGTGGTCGCTCGCGGCGCCGGCACCGGATTGTCCGGCGGCGCCCTGCCGCTGGAAAAAGGCCTGTTGCTGGTGATGGCACGCTTCAACAACATCCTGCACATCGACCCCGCCGCACGTACCGCGCGGGTTCAGCCCGGTGTGCGCAATCTGGCGATCTCCCAGGCAGCGGCGCCGTTCGGCCTGTATTACGCGCCGGACCCGTCTTCGCAAATCGCCTGTTCCATCGGTGGCAACGTCGCTGAAAACGCCGGCGGCGTGCATTGCCTGAAATACGGTCTGACCGTGCACAACCTGCTGAAAATCGAAGTGCTGACCATCGAAGGCGAGCGCCTGACACTGGGCAGCGACGCCCTCGATTCAGCGGGTTTCGACTTGCTGGCGCTGTTCACCGGCTCTGAAGGTTTACTGGGCATCATCACCGAAGTCACGGTCAAATTGCTGCCAAAGCCTCAGGTTGCCAAGGTGCTGCTGGCCAGTTTCGACTCGGTGGAAAAGGCCGGCCGTGCGGTGGCCGACATCATCGCGGCGGGGATCATTCCTGGCGGCCTGGAGATGATGGACAACCTGGCGATTCGTGCCGCCGAGGACTTCATCCACGCCGGTTATCCGGTCGATGCCGAAGCCATTCTGTTGTGCGAACTCGACGGCGTCGAAGCCGATGTCCACGACGATTGTCAGCGGGTGCGCGACGTCATGACCGAGGCCGGCGCCATCGAAGTGCGCCAGGCCCGTGACGAGGCCGAGCGCGTGCGCTTCTGGGCCGGGCGCAAGAACGCCTTCCCCGCCATCGGTCGCCTGTCACCGGACTATTACTGCATGGACGGCACCATTCCGCGCCGCGAATTGCCCGGCGTTCTGCAAGGGATCACGCGCCTCGGCGAAGAATATGGCTTGCGCGTGGCCAACGTGTTCCATGCCGGCGACGGCAACATGCATCCGCTGATTCTGTTCGATGCCAACCAGCCGGGGCAACTGCACCGCGCCGAAGCCCTGGGCGGGAAAATTCTCGAACTGTGCGTGCAGGTCGGCGGCAGCATCACGGGTGAACACGGCGTCGGCCGCGAAAAAATCAATCAGATGTGCGCACAGTTCAACAGCGACGAACTGAGCCTATTCCACGCCGTAAAAGCCGCGTTCGATCCACAAGGCCTGCTCAATCCCGGCAAGAACATTCCGACCCTGCATCGCTGTGCCGAATTCGGAGCGATGCATATTCACGCCGGGCAACTGCCCTTCCCCGAGCTGGAGCGCTTCTGATGGCTGACTTCGATGCCGCCAATGCGTTGCTCGAACAGGTCAACGAGGCCCGGGCCAACGCCACGCCGCTAAAAATTCAGGGTGCTAACAGCAAAGCCTTTCTCGGGCGCGAAGTGACCGGTGAAGTGCTCGACACCCGCGCCCATCGCGGCATCGTGCGTTATGAGCCGACCGAACTGGTGGTCAGCGTGCGCGCCGGTACGCCGTTGTCGGAACTGCTCGCGGCACTGGAAGCGGCCGGGCAGATGTTGCCCTGCGAACCTCCGGCGTTCGGCGAAGGCGCGACGGTCGGCGGCATGATCGCCACCGGGTTGTCCGGGCCGCGACGCCCCTGGTCCGGCTCGGTGCGGGATTTTGTCCTCGGCACCCGGGTGATCACCGGCCTCGGCCAGCACCTGCGTTTTGGCGGCGAAGTGATGAAAAACGTCGCCGGTTATGACCTGTCACGCCTGATGGCCGGCAGTTTCGGTTGCCTTGGCGTGCTCACCGAAGTCTCGCTGAAAGTCCTGCCCAAACCGCGCCAGTGCTTGAGCATCCGCCTCGATATCGACTGCGCGCGGGCGCTGGCCAATCTGGCCGAATGGGGCCAGCAACCGCTGCCGATCAGCGCCGCCTGCCACGATGGCGAGAGTCTTTATCTGCGTCTTGAAGGCGGCGAAGGTTCGGTGACGGCGGCGCATCAACGCCTCGGTGGCGAGCCACTGGATTCGGTGTTCTGGTGCGATCTGAATGAACAACGCCTGGCGTTTTTCAACGAAGGCCTGCCGCTGTGGCGCGTGTCCTTGCCGAACAATCTCGGCCCGCTGGAGCTGCCCGGCGAACAACTGATCGACTGGGCCGGGGCGCAACGCTGGCTGAAATCCGACGTCGAGCACATTCATATCCTCGCCCAGGCACTCGGCGGCCACGCCACGTGCTTCAGCCACGGCGCCAGCGAGTCGCCCTTCCAGCCATTGGCCCCGACACTGCTGCGCTATCACCGGCAACTCAAGGCGCAACTCGACCCGCAAGGGCTGTTCAACCCTGGCCGGATGTACGCGGAGTTCTAGCCATGCAAACCACCCTCAGCGAACAATCCCGACATCTGCCCCGCGCCGCCGAGGCGGAAAAAATCCTCCGCACCTGCGTGCATTGTGGCTTTTGCAACGCCACTTGCCCGACGTATCAATTGCTTGGCGATGAACTCGACGGCCCGCGCGGGCGCATCTACCTGATCAAGCAGGTACTCGAAGGCGCACCGGCCACCGCACAGACGCAACTGCATCTGGACCGCTGCCTGTCGTGCCGCAATTGCGAAACCACCTGTCCGTCCGGTGTCGACTACCACAACCTGCTCGACATCGGTCGCGCGGTGGTCGATCAGGCGGTGTCACGCCCGGCTGCACAGCGGCTGCTGCGCGAGGGCCTGCGCGCACTGGCACCGAATCCGCGACTGTTCAAAGGCCTGCTACAGGTTGGCAGCACTTTTCGGCCGCTGCTGCCGCGGATCTTTGAAAGCAAGCTGCCGCAGCATCTGCCGACGTCCGGGGTGCGCCCCGCCCCACGGCATGCACGCCGGGTGTTGTTGCTCGAGGGTTGCGTGCAGCCGGGGCTGTCGCCAAACACCAATGACGCCACCGCGCGGGTGCTCGACCGGCTCGGCATCAGCGTCACCCCTGTGGTCGAGGCAGGCTGTTGCGGCGCCCTCGACTATCACCTCGACGCCCAGGCCAAAGGCCTCGACCGCGCCCGGCAGAACATCGACGCCTGGTGGCCGCACCTGCAACACGGCGTCGAAGCCATCGTGCAGACCGCCAGCGGTTGCGGCGCCTTCATCAAGGATTACGGGCATTTGCTGGAAAACGATCCGGCGTACGCGGACAAGGCGCGACTGATCAGCGAACGCACCCTGGATCTGGTGCAGATCCTTGCCGGTGAACCGCTGGAACAGGCCTGTGCCGCCAGCGAACGACGGATCGCCGTGCATTGTCCGTGCACCTTGCAGCACGCGCTGAAACTCGGCGGCGCGGTGGAAGCACTGCTGACGCGCCTCGGGTTCAACCTCACTACCGTGCCGGACGGTCATTTGTGCTGCGGTTCGGCAGGCACCTATTCGCTGACGCAACCGACAATCGCCCGACAACTGCGCGACAACCGGCTCAACGCATTGGAAAGCGGCCGCCCGCAGTTGATCGTCACCTCCAACATCGGTTGCCAGAGCCATCTGGCCAGCGCCGGTCGTACACCGGTAATGCACTGGATCGAACTGGTGGATCAGTCGTTGGCAGAATGAAGTTCGTAGGATTCTTCGTTTGCCCGCGTGCGAGAAGGCTGCGATCTTTTCCCTCATCCATTCCGTGACCGTGGCAGGAATTTTTTTCATGACCGTGCAGCCGTTCATCAGCCCCGACCTGATCCGCCAACGCTTCTCCAAAGCGATGTCCGACATGTACCGCAAAGAAGTGCCGCTGTACGGCGCGCTGATGGAACTGGTGGAGCAGACCAATCGCGATGTGCTTGCACGTCAGCCGGACATCGCCCGGCAGCTCAACAGTAGCGGTGAAATCGAACGGCTGGACAGGGAGCGCCATGGCGCCATTCGCGTTGGCACCGCCAGCGAACTGGCCACCCTCGCCCGCCTGTTTGCGGTGATGGGCATGCAACCGGTGGGTTATTACGACCTGACGCCAGCGGGGGTGCCCGTGCATTCCACGGCGTTTCGTGCGGTGCATGAAGAGGCGCTGCAGGTCAGTCCGTTTCGGGTATTTACCTCGTTATTGCGCCTGGAGTTGATTGAGGATCCTGCGTTGCGCGCCTTCGCCGAATCGGTGCTGGCCAAGCGTTCGATCTTCACGGCGGCGGCCTTGCAGTTGATCGAGCTTGCGGAAACCGCCGGTGGCTTGAACGCAACGCAGGCCGAGGAATTTGTCCTGCAGGCTTTGGAGACTTTTCGCTGGCACCACAGTGCCACCGTCAGCGCCGCGCAGTACCAGACGCTGAGCGCCCAGCACCGCTTGATCGCCGATGTGGTGGCGTTTAAAGGTCCGCACATCAATCACCTGACGCCGCGCACCCTGGACATCGACATCGTCCAGGCACAAATGCCGGCGCATGGCATCACGCCCAAAGCGGTGATCGAAGGTCCACCACGGCGGCACTGCCCGATCCTGCTGCGCCAGACCAGTTTCAAGGCGCTGGATGAGCCGATCGCCTTCACCGACCAGCCTGAAACCCGTGGCAGCCACAGCGCGCGCTTCGGCGAAATCGAACAGCGTGGCGCGGCGCTGACACCCAAGGGGCGTGCACTGTACGACCGCTTGTTGAATGCCGCCCGCGATGAACTGGGTGACTTCCCCAACGAAGGCAATGCCGCACGCTACAACGCGCTAATGACCCGGCACTTTGCCGAATTTCCTGACAGCGTCGCGGGCATGCGTGAACAGGGGCTGGCGTACTTTCGTTATTTCCCGACGGCAAAAGGCCTGGCGGCGAGCGGGCTGGGCGAGGTTTCACTGGAGGATTTGCTGCGCGAGGACTATGTGAAAGCGGAGCCGCTGGTGTACGAAGATTTCTTGCCGGTGAGCGCAGCGGGGATTTTTCAGTCGAACCTCGGTGATGCCGCGCAGGCACACTACGGCGAACACTCCAATCGCCAGGCTTTCGAACAGGCGCTGGGGCGTTCGACCCTTGATGAGTTGGGGTTGTATGCCGAGACGCAGCAGCGTTCGCTCGAGGATTGCGAGAAAGCGCTGGCTGTGAAGCTGATCTGAGTACCCGGAAAAATCTTGTGGTGAGAGGGTTTATCCCTTCGCGCCAGAGCGATTCAGCGTAACCCTAACTGCGCAAGAAGTTGCGCACTGACGGGTGATTTTTCGCGGTCGATCTCGCTACAGCCCTTGATCTACAAGGGCTGTGGACGAGTGCGCAAGAAGTTGCGCAGTACTGCGCAACTTCTTGCGCACTTTTGCGCCCCTCCGCTCGTAGAATGCCTCCAAAATCGCCGACCAAAGCGTTTTCACCCAGAGCCTCCGGGGGTCTCGCAAAACCTGGCACGCTCCTTGATAACACTCAGGCACCCACCGGGCGATTTCGCCTCCCGGGCACCTTAAATTATTCCGCAAGGAGAGCACCCCATGGCAACACCAGCGTACATGTCGGTTACCGGCGAAAAACAAGGCCTGATCACTGCCGGCGCT
>NZ_QAIU01000556.1:0-3427 GCF_003061205.1 Pseudomonas sp. HMWF006 | reverse complement strand
CCACAATCCGGTCAGCCAACCGGTCAGCGCGTGCACAAGCCAGTTGTGATCACCAAGGTCTACGACAAGGCTTCGCCTCTGCTGCAAGCCGCTCTGACCTCCGGCGAGCGCATGAGCGAAATCGTTATCCAGTGGTACCGTACTTCTGCTCAAGGTACTCAAGAGCACTACTACACCACCAAACTGGAAGACGCGATCATCGTCGCCATCAACAACAAAATGCACAACTGCCAGGATCCAGGCAACGCGCACTTCACCCACCTGGAAGAAGTGCAGTTCACCTACCGCAAAATCACCTGGACGCACGAAGTATCCGGTACTTCGGGTTCCGATGACTGGCGTGCTCCAGTCGTTTAATTACGGCTGATCGTTACAAGCATCGACCAGCCCTGCTGGTCGATGTTGTTTACGCCCCTCCAGAATTTCGCGTACGTTGAGCCGCTTTGCGGTCATCGACGAGCGCCGCTGTACAGCACGAGGAACAAGGGATGTTCGCGCCGGCCAATGAAACCCACTTTGCCCTGACCATCGAAGGGCTCTCTGCCGATTTTCAGGTATTTACCCTGACCGGCCGGGAAGCCATCAGCCAGCCTTTTGTGTTCGAGGTGGAACTGGTCAGTGAGCAGCCGTCGCTGGACCTCGAAACCCTGCTGCACAAACCGGCCTTCCTGCAACTGTCGCCCGATGGCAGCGGCATCCACGGCCAGATCTATCGCGCCGCCCAGGGCGATTCCGGCAAACGCCTGACGCGTTATTCGGTGACCCTGCGCCCGCAACTGTCGTACCTGGCGCATCGCGTCAACCAGCGCATCTTCCAGAACCTCAGCGTGCCGAAAATCATTGGCATGGTCCTCGAAGAGCACGGCATCCAGAGCAACGCCTACGAATTCAAGACCGGTTCGATCTATCCCGAGCGCATCTACTGCGTGCAATACGATGAATCGGACCTGCATTTCATCCAGCGCCTGTGCGAGGAAGAAGGTATTCACTACCACTTCCAGCACAGCGCCACGGCGCACAAGCTCGTCTTCGGCGATGACCAGACGGTGTTCCCGAAACTCAAGCCTGTGACCTACCAGCAAGACTCCGGCATGGTCGCCAGCAACCCGGTGATCAAGCGTTTCGACCTGCGCCTGGAAACCCGCACCAGCCGCACCACCCGCCGCGACTACGACTTCGAAAAACCACGCATCACCCTCGAAAGCGAAAACCGCGGCGACGCCCTGCCCGACCTCGAAGACTACGACTATCCCGGTCGTTTCATCGACCGCGAGCGCGGCAAGCACTTGGCCAAACGCGCCCTCGAACGCCACCGCAGCGACTTTCAGCTCGCCGAAGGCAAGAGCGATCAGCCACTGCTGGTCAGCGGCCATTTCCTCGCCCTGACCGAGCACCCGAAGGCCAAGTGGAACGACCTGTGGCTGCTCACCGAAGTCTTGCATGAAGGTAAGCAACCGCAAGTGCTCGAAGAGTCGGTGACCAGCGACACCACGGCATTGAAAGACGATTTCCATCAGGGCTATCGCAACCGTTTTCAGGCCACCCCGTGGGACGTGCCCAACCGCCCACCGCTGCGCCACCCGAAACCGCGCATCCTCGGCAGCCAGAGCGCCGTGGTCACCGGCCCCAAAGGCGAAGAGATCCATTGCGACCAGTACGGCCGTGTCAAAGTCCAGTTCCACTGGGACCGCGAAGGCCAGGCCGACGACAAGACCAGTTGCTGGCTGCGCGTCTCCAGCGCCTGGGCCGGCGCCCAGTATGGCGGCATCGCCATCCCGCGCATCGGCATGGAAGTGCTGGTCACCTTCCTTGAAGGCGACCCCGATCAACCGCTGATCAGCGGCTGCCTGTACCACAAGGAAAACACCGTCCCGTACGCCCTGCCGGCGAACAAGACCCGCAGCACCTTCAAGACCCTCAGCTCGATGGGCGGTGGCGGCTACAACGAACTGCGCATCGAAGACAAAAAAGGTCAGGAGCAGATCTACCTGCACGCCCAGCGCGACTGGGACGAGAACATCGAGCACGACCAGAAAATCCGCGTCGGCAACGAACGCCACGACACCGTCGAAAAAAACAGCTACACGGAATTCAAGGCCGAAGAACACCACACCGTCTACGCCGACCGTAAAGTCGAAGCCCGCGCCAACGACCACCTCACCGTAGGCGTCAATCAGCACATCAAGATCGGCACCGGCCAGTTCATCGACGCGGGGCAGGAAATCCACCTCAGCAGCGGCATGAAAGTGGTGATGGAAGCAGGCGCAGAACTGACCCTGATCGGCGGCGGCAGCTTCATCAAGATCGACGCCGGCGGCGTGACCCTGAGCGGCCCGGTGATCAACATGAACTCCGGCGGCAGCCCCGGCAGCGGCACCGGCGCCGCCCCGCTAATGCCCGGCATCCTCAAACAAGCCGACGCCGACAAGGCCGGCCAGGTCCTGACCCCGGCCCAGATCAACACCCTCAAACGCAACGCGCCGTTCTGCGAAGAATGCGAAAAATGCAAGGCAGGTGCCTGTGCCATCTGATCGAATTACGCCCAAGGACTGGCTGGCACAACAGCCGCTGCAGACTGGCGAGCGCCTGTATTTGGTCATCAGTGCGGCGAGCGATGCCGAGCCGCTCAAGCCCTTCTATCAGCAAGATGCCGCACCACAACTGCAGCCTATTTGGAGTGGAACGCCTTACGCCGATTGGCTTCCCGTAATGCCGTATCTCGCCGAGATCAGCCCCAATGCCAGTTTTTTGCAATGGATTACTGAAACCGATGCACTGGATTGGGGTTGGCTAGCGGTATCCACCAGCGCGCCGGAAACGGTGCTGGAGCATTTGCGCAGCCTGACCCAGGTAAAAATGCCAGACGCTACTGAAGTGTTTTTCAGGTTCTGGGATGGTCGACATTTTCATCCGATCATCGAAGGGTTAGGTGCTACGGCAGGTGAATTACTGCCGGTTTTCCAACGCTACCTGATTAACGGACAGACGCTCGAAGTCGGCAGAAGAGCAGTACCTCCCGCAAAAGAGTGGCCCTGGTGGGATATTCCCCAAACGCTATTGGATGCTCTCGCGAAGAAGGACCACACCACCGTCGTCGAGAACCTGATGCAGTGGCTATCAGAAGATTGCCCAGAATTGTACTTCGAATTCCCCGAAGCCAACTTGCGCAGAAAGGTTGAGCGCTTCGTGCGCCAGAACCCAAACACAGAAGATATGGCAGAGCGTCTCGCCGCAGAGCTGACAAAGGAAGTCACGTCATGAATACCCCGATTGGTACCCTGGTCCTGCGTGTGCTGGACGCCAAAGCGCCTGACGTGAACCTGATCCTCAAAGACTTCAAAAACTGCCTGAGTGATTACAAGGAATGGGCGGACGGTTTCTGGACTGGCTGGGCGCTGGACGTCGACCAGACCTTCAAGGTCGGCAA
>NZ_QAIU01000058.1:0-4223 GCF_003061205.1 Pseudomonas sp. HMWF006 | reverse complement strand
GGGTATCGCCGACGCCCAACGGAGTCAGGAACAGGTTGGTCTTGGCCGCCAGCCGCAGTACCGCCGCGTAGTCGAGGTGGTCGTAGTGGTTGTGCGACAGGATCACCGCTTCAATCGGCGGTAATTCGTTGATGCTGATCGGTGGCTGGTGGAATCGCTTGGGGCCGGCCCATTGCACGGGCGAGGCGCGTTCGGCGAACACCGGGTCGGTGATCCAGAATTTGTCCTGCAGTTTCAGCAACAGGGTCGAATGGCCGAGGCGAAACACGCTGTGGTTGGGCGCTGCCAGGAGGTCGTCGCGGGTCAACGGTTGTACCGGGATAGCGGCGGCGGGTCGGGTGTTGCGCGGTTTGTGGAAGATCATGTTCCACATGATGCGCAGCATTTTGCGAAAGCCTTCGCGGCGCACCGGCGCATGGTTGCGGAACAGCCCTTGATCCTGTCGAGAGGCTTCAGGCGTGGAAATTTTATCCGGGAGGGAAACTGGATTGGCCATGACTGAAATGACTCCAGAAAAACCGCGCAATTCATGATTTTTCGCGGTGGGACGATAAATGGCCAGAGCTGCACGCATAGGCCGAACTGCTGTTTTTTAGGTTGCGAGGATTAACGCAACATTACACTGGTCGGTGTAGTTTCTAGGTTGCATGAAAGCGCATGACAAGTAAACTTCCAAGTGTAATTTCCATTTTTCCTGCCGAAGCTAACTTATGACAGCTCCACAGCGCCTCACTGACCGCAAACGCGAAGCCATTATCCAGGCGGCCATTGTCGAATTCCGTGCCAACGGTTTCGAGATCACCAGCATGGACAAGATCGCGGCCACCGCCGGGGTGTCGAAGCGCACGGTGTACAACCATTTTCCCAGCAAGGAAGAGCTGTTCGCCGAAATTCTCAACCAACTCTGGGCACGCATCACCGCCGAGCAGACCGTGACCTATAGCGCCGATCAGCCGCTGCGCGAGCAACTGCAACAGATGCTGGGGGCAAAATTGCAGATGATGGCCGATGACAATTTTCTCAGTCTGGCCCGCGTGGCGATTGCTGCCACCATCCACTCCCCGGAGCGCGCACAAGATATGGTGGCGCGCATGGGCGCGCGCGAAGAAGGCCTGACCGTGTGGATTCGCGCCGCTCAGGCGGACGGTCGGCTAAAACCCGTGGACGCGGCATTCGCCGGGCAGCAGCTGCAAGGGCTGCTGAAGTCGTTCGGCTTCTGGCCGCAGATTTCCATGGGCCAGCCGCCACTGGATGCCGCCACCCAAAAAGCCGTGGCCGAATCGGCACTGGAGATGTTTCTGGCGCGTTACCAGCTCTAAACCGTGCCTCTGCGCGCGATCCGTCGATTAAATGGCTCGGAAGGACACTGATTATTCGCGCTGGAATAAATGACAATGTCCGACAATTGACCGACGAATGGTCTACCTGAAAAAAATACGGCAAAGTATTTCAGGATGAATCTGGCGCAGGACATCATGGAAAACCCACGCGGCAAAGGCTTGTCATTCGCCAGACGCATCTATCTGCCTAGGACTATCGGTCTGGGCGTCGGCTTTTTCAGCGTCGCGGCAGCGCTGTATCCGTTGAACATGCCGGCATGGCTATGGGCGCTGCTGGTGTTCAACGGATTTGTCTGGCCGCATCTGGCTTATCAGGTATCAACCCGCGCAACCTTCCCCTACCGCGCCGAGCGTCGCAATCTGTTGTACGACTCGTTGTGCGGCGGCTTCTGGACCGCGTGTTTTCAGTTCAATCCGCTGACCAGCGTGACCATCCTGTCGATGATGACCATGAACAACGTCGCCGCCGGTGGCCGACGCCTGTTCCTGCTCGGCGCCGTCGCGCAGTGCGTCGGTGTACTGCTGGGCGGCTCGATCTTCGGCTTCAAGTTCAGTCCGACCATGACTCAAATTGAAGCCTGGGCCTGCCTGCCGATGCTGACCCTGTATCCACTGGCCTTGGGCATGGTCTGTTACCAACTGGCGATCAAACTCGCGCAGCACAAACGCACGCTGCGCGACCTGAGCCGCACTGACAGCCTCACCGGACTACTCAACCACGGCGCCTGGAAGGATCAGCTGCACGCCAGGTTCGAGCTGTGCCGGCAAAATCACACCCAGCACATTCTGGCGCTGATCGACGTCGACCACTTCAAGTCCATCAACGACAACTATGGCCACATCATTGGCGATGCGGTGCTGAGCCAACTGAGCGGCGAACTCAAAGGCATGGTGAGCAAAAGCGAACGGGCCGGCCGCTACGGCGGCGACGAGTTTTGCCTGATCCTGCCCGACCAGCCACTGAAAAAAGCCGAACTGCAAATGGAACGATTGCGTCAGGCGCTGGATCAATACCGTCACCCGGATGTGCCGGAACTGCGGGTCAGCCTGAGTATCGGTCTGGCGCGGTTTCAGCCGTCGTACCGCGACGCACTGGCCTGGCTGGATGACGCTGACAAAGCGCTGTACACCGCCAAACACACGGGACGCAACACAATCAGCGTGGCGCTGAGCCAGCCGCGCACCGACGACGCCAACTCCATCAGCCTTTGAAAACACCGGTAGTCATGCTGATACGCATTTTCTTGTACAACGACAAACAGTTTGTATAAGATCGCTTCGTCAGCCTGGATGCTGGCACTTTGCAGTCAATGACAAGTGCTCACCCGGCATTTGCTCTGCCAGCGCGGAAACAGGGACAAAAACCTCGTCTTTCCCTACTTCCAGGTACTGCCCCTATGTTTTTCAAACGCCATCAGTCCGCCCTCAACGACCTTCAACACACCATCACCGAACAGAACGGCCTGCTCGAAGCCATCGACCGCTCCATGGCCGTGATCGAGTTCGACCTCGATGGCGTGGTGTTGACGGCCAACGACAACTTCCTGAAAACCACGGGCTACCGCGCTGATCAGGTGATCGGCCAGCCTCATCGTCTGTTCTGCACCCCGGAGTTTGGCCGCAGCGCGCAATACACCGAGTTGTGGTCGCGTCTGAAAAACGGCCAGTTCCAGTCCGGCACGTTCGAGCGGGTCAACAGCCAGGGCCAGCCGATCTGGCTGGAAGCCAACTACAACCCGATCAAGGATGCATCGGGGCGTGTGGTGAAAGTGGTCAAGTACGCCATGGACGTGACGACCAAGGTCCAGCAGGAAAGCGAGGCCAACGCCAAGCTGCAGGCGATCGACCGGGCGATGGCGGTGATCGAATTCGACCTCGACGGCGGCATTCTCACGGCCAACCAGAATTTTCTGACACGCATGGGTTACACGCTCGCTGAACTCAAGGGTAAACATCACCGTTTGTTCTGCCGCGCGGATCTGGTCAACAGCAGCGCCTATGAGGATTTCTGGCGGCGGCTGAACCAGGGTGAGTTGTTTCAGGGCCAGTTCGAGCGCGTCGACAAGCGCGGCCAGACCGTGTGGCTGGAAGCCAACTACAACCCGGTGTACGACGCGTCCGGGCGGTTGTGCAAAGTGGTGAAGTTCGCCACGGACGTCACCGCCCGCGTCGAGCAGCATGAGCAGGACGCCCGCAGTGCCAGCGCGGCTTATCACATCTCCGTGGAAACCCGCAAAGTCGCCGAGCAAGGTACTCAGGTGATCCAGCAAGCGGCCAGCGAAATGCGCGAAATCGCTGACGACATCGCCCAGTCTTCGACATTGATCGCGCAGCTCGGCGAACGCTCGGAGCAGATCACCGCGATCGTCAACACCATCCGCGCAATTGCCGACCAGACCAATCTGCTGGCGCTCAACGCGGCGATTGAAGCGGCGCGGGCCGGGGATCAAGGTCGCGGGTTTGCCGTGGTGGCGGACGAGGTGCGGCAACTGGCGGCGCGCACCAGCGGCTCGACGGCGGAGATTTCCAACATGATCGGATTGATCCAGAGCGAAACCCGTCAGGCGATCAAGAGCATGGAAGGCACCCGTGGCCGAGCGGCGCAAGGCGTTGAACTGGCGGATCAGGCCGGCAGCGTGATTCTGCAGATTCGCGATGGCGCCAGTGAGGCGGTGCAGGCGGTGAGCATGTTTGCCAATGAGCGGGCGCCTGGGTGATCGCTGTACTGGGTCTGTAGAACGCGTCGCGGCCTTCGCGATCAAGCTCGCTCCCACAGGGAAACGCATTCCAATGTGGGAGCGAGCTTGCTCGCGAAGAGGCCGTCAGCCTCGGCACAAGGCTATAGTGAACAATAGCCCTGAAGCCTGCCGAGCCCATCATGAC
>NZ_QAIU01000555.1:2466-2756 GCF_003061205.1 Pseudomonas sp. HMWF006 | reverse complement strand
AAAAACTCAGGCTCCACCGACAACCCCACGCGTCAACCGGTCGACATTCTGTGCATGACAAATTGCAGGGGCGGCAGCGCGATTCGTGCGTTCGTGTCACGCCTTGATGCCGAGTTGATGACGCGCAGTTCCGGGCTCGCCGATTACCGCATGGTACCGCTGCGCACCTTCGATCCGACGGCGTTTATCGACGCTCATCAAGGCTGGCTGACGCTGCACGTCTGTTGCGGTTTCGTCGCCCCCGCCGGGCATTCGCTGCTCAAGGACGGCGGGTTGATGCCGATGGGCTG
>NZ_QAIU01000555.1:0-2456 GCF_003061205.1 Pseudomonas sp. HMWF006 | reverse complement strand
CAAATGGCCGAGCTGCTGCAATCGACTTACGAGCGTAATCACCTGCGCAACTACAACGCCTGGCTCAACGAACTCGACGACGCCTCGCCGGCCGAACTGGCCTGGCAAACCGACGAAGCCTGGCGACACCTGCAAACCGCCGCATCACCCGACAGCCGTGAGCATCGCCACGCCCTGTTCGACCCCGTCGACAACCGCTGGCGCTTCGCCGCGACCGACATCGATATTCATCAGCCGCACCCGGAACCCCTGAAGCAAGGAGCTTTGAATTGAGTGGTAAACCCGCTGCACGCGTCACCGACCCGACCGCCTGCCCACTGCCAGGCCATGGCACCAACCCGATAGCCTCCGGCTCGCCGAACGTCTTCTTCGACGGACTCGCCGCCGCGCGCATGACCGATAAATCGGCGTGCGGCAGTCCGATTACCGGAGCCGTTTCCGGCACCGTATTCATCAACGGCCTGAACGCGGCCACGCTCGATAGCACCGGTGGCCACGGCAATGTCGTGGTTGGTGGTTCGGGGACGGTGATCATTGGGCAGAGTGGTGGAGGGGCGGCGTTTAGTGGGTTGTTGCCGATGCCGGTGCATTTTACGGACAGGTTGCAAGTGGTGAATGAGGACACCGGAGAGCCGGTGCCCTACCACCCCTACACGATTCAGCGCGGCGATGGCAGTGAGGAACCGGGAATTACGGATGCGTTGGGATTCACCCATACCGTCAGCTCGCATTTGGCTGAAACTATAAATTTGTTTGTGGAGTGATGATAAATGGCAGAAGGAAGTGCGACAGCAGACACTCCAGAAGTGCCGGTAGCTAGAAGGAATCCAGTTACCCATACGCTCACTTGTAAGACTGATCAGTCTGTTAAGCAAGCATCGGTAAAATTGCGGGATGTAATGGTATTTCTTGTTGGCGGGGCGGGCGATCAGGAAAGATATTATGTTGATGGCCCTAACCACAACGTCGATTACGTTCGAGACATGGTTGATGCAGATATCGAAGCTCTAGAAATCAAGAAGTACTGCACTACCTTGCCTCTTGGTTATAACGCGTTCATGAGTGAAGAGGATCTGGAAAATAATGTAATTGGTAAGATTTCAAACTGTAATACCGCCGTTTACATTATCGGTCATAGCTTGGGTGGGTGGAATGGCGCGCACCTATCGGCTGTTTTGTCCGATCGTGGATTTAAAGTCAAAATGCTGGTCACCCTAGACCCTGTAGGCCACGGAAAAATTGTCTACGGTATTTCGAAGATATACAGGCAGGTTCCTCAGCCAAAAGCGGAATATTGGGTGAATATCAGAGCTGCTGCAGTTGATTGGAATTTATCGGACGTCGTTGCGGATTTTGGTGAGCAATGGGAAATCTCCGCTGGACCGAATGTAATGGGACGGCTGGACATCAATCACGCGGATGCTAACTTTATGTACGCGCGACCTTTGCCTGGTGGCAAGTCAGCTCGACAGATTTTAAGGGAATCAATTTTGAAATGGACCAAGGAGTAACGTTTTGTGAGATTTATAACGTTGGCAGTCATGATTCTGATGGTCTCTGCGTGTTCTTTGAATCATGGTCGGCCTATCGCTAATTTACAGTACTCAAAGACTGATCGGCTTCGCAGTACCGGGATTTATCAAATTTATTTTTCGTCAGACGTAGAACTGCTTCAGTTGTTCAAGTCGTCTATTGGTCAGGGCCTTGTATGTTCGTTAACGGACGATCAAGATTTTTCACAGGCGCACCGTATAAAGCAATCCGGTTTCGGGTTCATTGAAAAAGTGTCAACTGATTCACTGATCTATAGGGCGGATGTTCTTTTCGATGAGCAGGTAGATGATAAGGGTGAGGAAAGACGTCTCAAAGGAGATTTATTAGTCCCGTTTTTGAAATCCAGAGATTCCATTTCTTGTGTGTTTAGAGTTCATTCGACTACTTACAAAACGTATTTCTCGAAGATCATGCAAGTCCCGAGTGTAGATTTGATGAATCCGGGAACTGCAGAGTAGCCGCATATTTTAGCGGCCTTGCCTACTTTGAAGGCCGTTTCCACCATGACCAGTTCGTGTCCATATTATGGGTTACGACCATTGGGTAATAATAAGACGGCTCGCAGTATTTTTAATAAATTGGTTTCGAATTTCTTCAAGGAGTGAAGCTCGCACCACGATATTTTTTTGATCTGTTCGGTAAATAACGATCATCACTACTTCTTCGATCCGAATGTGCATGAACTCCGGTTTGCAGAGGAAGAATTTTTAATCTGAAAAATCCCAAAATATGGGATGCAAAATTACATATTGAGATTTACCGTCTGGGAGGTCTATAGTCCGTCGCACTCACTGCCAAAAACAAAACAGGTGAAGCGATGCAGGCGCAATTGATCGCGCTCGATTGGGGGACGACCTCATTACGTGCTTACAAACTCGCGGCGGGCGGGGTGGTGCTGGAGC